>JAYRNY010000567.1:0-3339 GCA_041911975.1 bacterium
ATTTAAGATCTCCCCTCTCGGCGTTGCAGGGTTCTCTCTCTTTGTTCGAGAAGGGCGCTTATGGTGAATTGAATGAAAAAGGTCTGATTACAGTAGAGCGCTCCCATAGCGATCTGAGCCGGCTCATAGCATTGATCGACAGCCTGCTTGATCTCGAAAAAATGGAATCCGGCAAAATGCAAATGGAATTCTCAGAGATCGACATCTCCACTGTCGTGTCGCGCTCGGTCAATGCAGTTTTGCATCTCTCCCAAAATGAGAATGTAAAAATAGAGGCACAGAACGAACCTTTGCTTTGCACTGGCGATGAATCAAAGCTAGTTCAAGTAATAGTCAATCTTCTCTCCAACGCCATCAAATTCTCTCCTGAAGGTGGCATCATAAAGATTACCTATAAGAGCGACGGCGACGTGATTCTGGTAAGAGTCAGCGATGAAGGGCGGGGGATACCGGAAAACCGAATCGAGTCAATCTTCGGCAGATTTGAACAGGTAGCTCCCAGCGATCACAGCGAAAAAGGCGGACGCGGTCTTGGTCTGTCCATCGCCAAGTCAATTATTGAAGCGCACTCAGGCACGATAGGAGTAGAGAGCACAGAAGGAAAAGGCAGCACAGTCTGGTTCGAATTTCCGATACAACAGCAGAACGCCGGACAAAACGAAAAACAGATCGCCAAGTACGAGGAAAGACATGATGCAAATGCTTCCTCGTAAAAGCACGACAAACCAAGTCGAGTCGTCACAGCGCAGTTTTGACCCGCTCAACAACTTGAAAGTCGCTCACAAGGGAATTGTTCTGGTGGCGGTGCCGCTGATCACCGGACTGATTGCAGTAGTATTACTGCTGTCAGCGCTGGATAGATCCGAATCCGAGTTGAGGCATGAAGCAAGAGTGAGAAAAATACACTCGCTTACTTCAGCGTTACAACAAAGATGGTGCGACGCAGCAATAAAGTCAGCTTGCTACGCATTTAGCAAAGAACAGAAATACAAAGATCAATATTATGATGATGTCGAAGCGACCAAAGCGATAAACATCGCGCTGGAAGAGCTGATGAAGGATCACCCAGAAGAGCTGAAGGCGCTGATGTTGACCGAAAGGTGGTCATCAAAACTCCAGAAATTCGGAGGTTGGTTAATTCCCGAGAAACCCAGGCCATTTTGGACACACGTCGGGACTTTGAGTCAAATGGAAGCGCGCCTCGACATGCATAGAACTTTGCGTGCATGCAACCGCGAACTAATAGCATTCGCAAAAACCATAGATAAGTGCGAAGGCGTTCAGCAACTTGACTCCGCGGGCGCACGCGAGCGCGTGCGAAAATCAGTGATTATCTTCGGTTTTTTCACAGTACTAGTAAGCGCATGCCTGGCAGCTTTCTTCAGCCGAAGCATCACTAACAGACTCAAAGTGATTATGGACAATGCAGTGCTGCTCGCTTCGCGCTCTCCGCTTCATGCAAGATTGTCAGGCAAAGACGAAATTGCCAAGCTCGATCAAAATTTCCATCAAATGTCTTTTGAATTAGTTGAAGCCGGTATTAAGGCCAGAGCGATTACGGACAATGCAGTTGATGTGATTTGCGCAATCAACGCGGGCAGCCAATTTACAGAGATCAATCCTGCCTGTCGAAAGAGCTGGGGATTTGAGCCTGAGGATCTAATCGGCAAGCGACTTATCGACATCATAGATGCGGATGACGTGGACAGAACATTAGCCGACTTCAACCTGGCAATATCCGCCGGCGCCAGCTTCAAAACCCAAAACAAAGTTCGCAAGAAAGACGGCTCAATTGCGCATGTGCGGTGGTCAATCAACTGGTCGCCTGAAAAGAAAACCTATTTTTGCATCGCGCACGATATTACAAAGATGGTGGAGATCGAGAATTTGAAACGCGATTTCGTCTCAATGGTCAGCCATGATTTGCGAACACCCCTGACCTCACTGCAGAGCGCGCTAGCACTATTCGAAAGCGGCACCTTTGGCACACTCAACGATCGCGGACACAAAACCGTCAAACGAGCCAGCGACAACCTGACCAGACTGATCAACCTGATCGATGGATTGCTGGACATCGAAAAGTTGGAAGCCGGCAAGATGCAGATGAACATGGAAGTGCTCGATCTGGCGCAGATAGCTGCCCGTTCCGTCAGCGCGGTTGCATACCTGGCAGAGACCAACGGCATTGAGATCAATTGCCAGAATACGCATGTCGATGGCTTTGGCGACGCGGCAAAACTGATTCAAGTGGTGGTAAATCTACTTTCCAACGCAATTAAGTTCTCCCCGAAAGGAAGCAGAATTGAGATTTCATACCTAGACACTGATGATTATTTCGAGATGAAAGTCTCGGACCAGGGTCGGGGCATTCCCGAATCACATATAAAAAAAGTGTTCTCTCGATTTGAACAAGTGGAAAGTGCCGACCACACGAAAAAAGGCGGCAAAGGTCTTGGTCTGGCGATCTGCAAGTCCATAGTCGAGGGTCACGGTGGAACAATTGGGGTGGAGAGTAAGGTCGGTGCTGGAACCACTTTCTGGTTCAGAATACCCCACCCCCAATAAGGTTTTTTCGGCGCCTGTAAGGCTTTCTGAACTGGACAGAACTTGGTCAGAAACGCCTGGCAAACTACTAGCATGGATACGCTGCGGCTGTAGCGATCGTTTTTAACCACAATCAAGGCAAGCTGTCTGACGAACACCGATGTTGATGCAGCTTTTGCTTTGGCACGGAGGTAATAACGTGTTTGAGAATTCCTCTGCCTCTCTCAGGCACTCAGAGAACCCAGTCCACATTTCAAACGTACCTTACGTCGACTTCCGTACGCTTTACCAGGAAATCAGCCAGCTCACGCCTCGCCCTACCAAGGTCACTACCGACTCCAGAGCGCTGCAAGGAACCTCTTCACTCGTCAGCGACACAGCGCTGGGCGTCCCAACAATCACATTCTATGACAGCGCGTCGACATCTACCAGGGATACAGTTATTTCGCAATTGCTCGCAAAGAAAATAGCTTATAGCGAAGAAGGCATACATGGCTCAGTTTTAGATGAAGACGATGACGAAGACAAAACTGACGAACAACGCAGCACACTTCTAATACAGCAAATGATCAATATGACACACCTGTGGGTCATGTGGGCCAACTCCGCGCAGTTAGCGGAAGTCGAAAAACACAGGCAAATCTTACTCAGTGCGATGCGAACTCTTGGAGCCAGAGCATCGGCAGCATAATAGCTCTTGTTCATGCTGAAGTGTAATCACACAAAATTCGAGGAGAAAAGATGGAAATCAGTCACGTACCAGTTGTCCCGTTTGCACCGCCGGCGACACCGATC
>JAYRNY010000568.1:0-3305 GCA_041911975.1 bacterium
ATGAAATTTCGCTCGATGACTCGCTCGATGAGCTGCGCATCAATGTCCCATATAAGTTGCGCAGAGACGTGCGTTTGCCAAGTTGATTTTAAGCGCTCCGGGTTTCGCTACGCTGCACCCTCCGCGCGCGTCCGATTCTCGCTTCGGACGACTCTGTCCGATGCTCCAGGCTCGGCTTTTCGTCGCCCTTCGCTTGCCCGTCGGTGGGAGTTTCCCGCCATTGAAGCCCAAAAAGTGTTGACAGCAGCACCATATCTGGTGCTGCTCCCAACCCATAACGCACGACCGGCGGGCTGTGTACTGAAAAGATGCTAAGCCCGCTGCTTATGAGGGGCGGCGTTGTGCCTTAATCCACAATCTCGCCGGTCGTGTTGAACTCTGTTATAAGATTGCCCAACACTTTTTCGCTGGTACCGGAAATTTTTGTGTGTTGCGAAAATGTAATGTTTTACGTCATTGCAGACCAGCTGCCTGAGCGTTTCCACGTCTGCGCAAATGCGCCCGACGCCGCTTTCAGCATCTCTGCTTCTTCTTTGCGATTTGTCTCGTAAAGTAGACGCGCATAACTGGCAAGAAGATTGACTAAATCAGGATGCGATTCGGGCAAATGCTGCTGCTTAATCGCCAGGGCTTGCTTGTAGAAGCGCTCTGCGTCCTCGTGTTTCTTCCATGAGTGATAGAGCATCGCCAGATTGTTGGCTATAACAGCCACATCCATGTGATCTGCGCCCAGGTTGGTTTCGTAAATTCTCAGCAGCCGGCGGCATAACGGCGCCGCCATGGCATATTTGCTCTGCCCCCAATAGACTTCAGACAGACCTTCCAGTGAGATAACCAGCTGCTGGCTGGTTTCGCCAAGCGTTTCCGCTTCCTCTAGCGAGCTGAGCCAGCTCAATTCCGATTGAACAATCTGTCCCGCCAGTTGGGCCTGTTGTCCGGCGGTCTTGTAGATCTCCCACCGTTTTCTTGCTTCTCGTTGACGTTCGGTTTCCTGCACGGAATATTTACCTCTACGTGCTAATGCTGGCCAGACTACTGATTATCTTCGCCTTAGCGATTAATTGGAAGTACTGCCAGACAACAATTTTTAGCCGAATCCCTTGTAAATATTAACTTCCGGGTTATTGTTCGCTGCCGGCACGTTTTGTCACAAGGCGCCAAAAGTGAAGCGGAGGCGCGCATGCGCCCCCGCTTGGAATTCTGAACTGCCCTTACTGGGGCTTGAGGGTCTCGGAAGTATCTTTCAATCCGGTTTTGTTCGTGTCGGTCAGGAAGGTCTCTTCGAAGTATCTGTCGGGATTCTTCGGATCCGTCTCGAACTTGATGTCTTTGGGAAGTGTCGGATCGAAGAATTGAGCCCGTTTGATGTCTTCGTGGGCGAGGATGGACTTGCCCAATTTGTGCCATAGAAAGGCTCTGGCAAGGTAGAAATTGCCCTGGTTGGGGTCCAATCTCAAAGCATCTTCCAGGCTTGCCATGGCTTCGCCGTCCGAACCCAATTGCATGAGGGCTTTGGCGCGGTGATAGTAGAGCTGCGCGCTGGTCGGGTCTTGTTTTAGAGCATCGTTGTAGTCTTCAAGTGCTTCCTTTGCATTTTTAAGCTTGAAATACTCATGTCCACGCTTCTTGAGCAATTCCGGATTGGTCGGATCGAGCGAAAGAGCCTTGTCGTAATCCTTGAGGGCATCTTCAGGCTTTTGCAAACCGCTGAATGCTGAACCTCGACTGATATAAGCGGAACCGTAGTCAGGTGCAATCTGAATTGCGAAGTTGTAGTCCTTGATAGCGGCGTCATTGTTGCCCATATCAACGTAGTTGTCCGCTCTCTTCGTCAGGATTTCAGCATCCTTGGGGGAGGCGGCCAGCGCTTTGTTGTATTGGGCGAGTGCCAGGTCTAGTTGACCTTGTGCTCTTAAAGAATCACCCATTCCAGCGTAGGCTTTTGCCAGCTTGGGATCGAGGTTGATTGCTTTTTCAAAGTCTTTGACGGCGGAGACGTGGTCGCCAGTCTTAACTTCGGCTGAACCGCGCCACAGATAATACTCGGCGTTGTCGTCGTCGTATTTAACGGCTTCGCCAAAATCATTTACAGCCAGTTTGTACTGCTTGAGCGCAAAGAAGCATTGACCGCGGAGGTTGTAAATCTTGGCGTTGTTTTCTTGCAAACCAATCGCTTCGTCGAACGCTTTGATGGCGTCGTTGTAGTTTTTCGCTTGCATTGATTGAATAGCTTTGTCATAGGCGGGGTTTTGCACCATATCAGCAGTGGCGCTGTATGGCATAAAGCCGACTGCCGACGAAACCATAAGCCCGAGCGTAAAACTCAAAGCCAGCTTCTTGAAGCTACTCAGTTGACTTGCCGTGCTCGACATGAGCTCATTCCTCCATTGTTGGGACTTCCCAGTTAGCCCCGAGATGACTGCACATTATACAGGCGCCATGTCAGTGGCAGACATTGGCTCCGCGCTTTTGTAAATATCTCTGGTGATACTCCTCAGCGGGATAAAACTTGGCCGCAGGCGTCACTTCGGTGGCGATTGGCGCGCGAAACTTGCCTGACTTGCCGAGCTCGTCGATCTTTTCTCTGGCTTGTTTTTCTTGCTCGGGTGAGTAATAGAAAACGGCCGTTCTGTACTGTTTACCGACATCCGGTCCCTGGCGATTGAGCTGTGTCGGGTCGTGGATGGTGAAAAACTTGTCCAGAAGCTGTTCGTAAGTAACTATTGCCGGATCGAATTCGATTTCAATTACTTCTGCATGTCCGGTTCTGTCAGTGCAAACTTGCTCGTATGACGGATTTTCAGTGCTGCCACCGCTGTAGCCGACTTTGGTGTCTTTAACACCGTCCATTGTGCGAAAAGCTTCTTCCACTCCCCAGAAGCAGCCGGCACCAAACATTGCTTTTTCCATTTCTCTTCCTCTAAATTTTATTTCGAATGACGCATGTGTACGGTCGACGCCATGCGCCGACACTGCAGGTTCAGGGCTTTAGGAAGCACCTGACTTTGCAGGAGCGCGATTCATTTCTGAGTTTGGTTTGAGTTCGAGGTGTCCGCCGAACTTGAAGCGCATTGCCGAAAGAAGGCGCTCGCCGAAAGGCTGTTGCTGCCTCGATCTAAATCTGGTGTAGAGGGCCGCGGAAAGAACTTCAGCCGGAACTGCCTGTTCGACTGCAGCCTGGATTGTCCATCGTCCTTCACCGGAGTCTTGAACGAATCCGGTGTAGGAGTCAAGGTCTTTATCTTCGCAAAGCGCCATGGAAGTCAGGTCGAGAAGCCACGAGCCGACGACCGAGCCGCGTCTCC
>JAYRNY010000569.1:0-1860 GCA_041911975.1 bacterium
CGCCAGTAATCGACTGGGTGCTGCATGCCGGCTGCCAGTCCATGGCAGTCTGGTTGCTCGCCTTTGCTTTATACAACCAGCTTCGCTGGAGAAAGAACCCGCTGAAATTTGTCGAGCGCAAGAAGCCCGTGCCTAAGGACCGTCACAGGTTCCAGTACGGTCCGCGCGACAACGGACCCTCGAATCCGCCGCCGTGGCATGAACGAGTGCAGGTGGGCATGGGAGTTATTCTCATGCTTTCCGCCGGGATCATTGGCTGCAACTGGGAATGGATTAGCGGTGTCTATTTGCGTGGACCCTGTGCCTTTCTCTGCGCAGTCGGACTGATGATCTGCATGACCTTCGTCGGAGACGGCTTCGACAAGGCGCGTGAAGACGGGGACTTTGACGAGCCCTACAATCACGACAAGTGAGACAGACGCCCGAGGGCTAAGACTCGTATCAACTTCAGAACACGACAGGGTGGTGGCTTTGCTGCCGCCCTGTCGTGATTCTTTTTCTTGCCTTTGCAGCACTGGGGGTATTTTCTTAAGACTAAAGATACTAAACTCTATAGCAAAAGGCTGCAAAACCCCAGAGTGGCGGGAGTTGATATACTACGAGTTGCAGTTGGTTGGCATGTGACTGGGAAACTTTATGGAATTGCCGCTGATTCTTTCGCAAGCTGACGAGCCAATACACCAGCGATTGACGAGTGCTCTCAGCGACGCGATTGTCTCGGGCCGTTTGTTGCCTGGAGATGCCCTTCCTTCGACGCGCGAACTGGCATCATCGCTGGGTGTCTCACGCGATACAGTGGTGCGCAGCTATCAAGACTTGGCTGGCAAGGGCTTTATTTCCATAAAGCCGGCTAGAGGAGCTTTTGTTTGCCGTCTGCTTCCTGAAGACGACGATCGCGGCTCTCGGCAGCAAACGGCTGATTCAGCCAGTCTGGAGCGACTCTCGTTCTTCACGCAGCGCCTTCTGGAATTGCCATATGCCGGAGGTACGGCAGCCGATCTTGCGCGGTTGAACTACGGCGCGCCGCCGGTGGATCTCCTGCCTTCCAAAACCTGGCGTCAACTGCTTAATCAGCGCTGTGCTGTCCGTGATGCCGAGATTTTGGACTATGATGCCGATGAAATCTTCGGCTATCAACCGTTGCGTGAAGAGGTCTGCCGGTTTTTAACTCATTCTAAAGGCTTAAAGTGTCAAACTGCGCAAGTAGTTGTGTTTTCCGATTCTCAAAGTGGCATTGATCTGATTGCTCGAATGCTGGTAAAGCCTGGTGATCTGGTAGTTCTCGAGAATCCGGGATATTCAGGCGCCAGAGAGTTGTTTCAGGCCTATGGTGCGAAATTGCATTTTATCGAAGTGGATGATAGCGGCTTGCGCGTTGACCGGTTACAAGCTCTGAAAGAGCGGTGCAAACTGCTTTACTGCAGCCCCTCTCATCAAGATCCCACTGGAGCGGTTATGCCACTTTCTCGCCGGAGGGAGCTCTTAGCCTGGGCTCAAAGCAACTGCGATTTCATTGTTGAGGACGCTTTTGACAGTGATTACAATTATGGAAGCGCCCCGCTGCCCGCCTTGCAAGGCATGTCATCGAGCACGCCGGTCTTTTATCTTTACAGCTTCTGGAAAATCTTGTTTCCTCTTGTTACCACTGGTGTTCTGGTCGTTCCAGAGCATTTGATTTTGCCGTTTGAAAGAGCGAAGCGGTACGTCGATCGCAATTTTTCTTTGACTGAGCATCAGACCCTTACAGACTTTCTAATGCAGGGGCATCTGGAAAGGCACGTCTACAGAACCAGGCAGATTTATAAGAAACGCAGGCAAGCTCTCAGTTTTGCACTGAAACAGTGCTTTGGCGACTCGGTC
>JAYRNY010000570.1:0-3239 GCA_041911975.1 bacterium
GTCCGCCGTGCGAATAATTAGTGTATTGTCCCGGACGACGGTAGGCATAATCATTGAATTGCCGTCCGTATTGTGGGTCCATGTCGGGGCTGTAATACGAGCGGATCATTCGATCCATGTTTTGCCCGTCGCGGATCAACGCCTGTCTGCGGATATCCGACAGACGGCTGTTTTCCCATTCTTGTCTGCCGCTGTCATCATAATTGTCATAGCGGCCGGACATCATGTCGTTAAGTTTGGCGGCCTGCTGTGCTCGGCAGGAGGCATCGTCATAACCGTTGCCGCCGGCCATAAATATGTTCATGGTCCCGTAGTTGTTTATAACCGGGAAGCCTTGCCTGTCCATCGGGAACGAATAATTGGCCGTCGCTCCACGGGGGATGTCCCAGCCTTCTTCCTGAAACCGGCTCGGTCCATCACCAGTGAATTGAAAGTCATTTCCTTGCCGGCGGAGGTTATCGTCGCCAGTAAATTGGAATACATCGCCGGAATTACCCGTACTCATTCGATGGGACCTCGCAAAGGGGTTAGGTCTATGTGTAGTCGTGCTCGCATATATACATAACTCAGCAAAGTTTGGACAGTCAATGGGAATATTCCCACGCGTAGCGCAAAACGCCCACCAGATGGGGCTTTAAAAATGACGCCCCTACCTATGACTTATGCCCTGATGAGGGCTTTCTAAACTCCAAAATAGGCACACAGCCTGGGCAGGAAGACCATCAACCCGACTGCAAAAGCGGTCAGCGCGGTGATCAAAACAGCGGCTGCTGCGGTGTCCTTCGCCTTTCGTGCAGCCGGGTGATATTCACCGCCGGAGGTCAGATCCACGACGTGCTCTATTGCCGTGTTGAGCAATTCAGCTCCGATCACCAGGCCGATTGAAAGAGTGAGCGCCAGCCAGCTCAAAGCGTCCACTTTGAGAAAAACGCCAAGGAAAATCACCACGGCCGCAATAACGAAATGAATGCGCAGATTGCGCTGTTCTTTCAAGCTTTGAAGGATGCCGGTAAAAGCGTGATAAAAGGATTCAAACATACTTGTGGTGCGGCCGGTCTTGCGCTTCCAGCTGGACGGAACGGCAGGCAAATTGAAGGCGTTGCCGGCGGTCTCTTTCTTGAGTGTAGCCGAACTTCCTTGGGCTGTTTCGCTGAAGTCGCCCGGCTTGCCGGCTTTTGATGCGGTTCCTGCTGCCACTGTAGAATTCCTCTTACAACTTGCAAGATAACATGTCAGATGTAAGAAGAAACTGTTTCTCGTTTAATTGTTTAGGGTTACGCACAGAATATTCTATTTGTCGCGGCTAATTCCCAGAGATTCGAGAACAGCGTCTTGCCTGGAGAACATCTCTTTTTCTTCCTTTTTTGTTTCGTGATCGAAACCCAGCACGTGCAGGGCTCCATGCACGAAGAGAAAGCACAATTCACGAGTAAGGCTGTGCCCGTAGTCTTGCGCCTGCTCGCCGGCGCGTTCGACAGAAACAATCACATCTCCCAGTTCCCACGCCTCTCCGGCTGGAGGCTCGTCGGCATCCATCGGGAATGAAAGGACATCTGTCGGAGCGTCCTTATTCCTCCACTGACGATTCAACTGGCGAATCTCATTGTTGTCGACAAAAACTACGTTGAATACGCCTCTTTCATCGACTTTCTTGAGCCACTTCTTGGTCAGATGGGGTGGCGGATCTGCCTGAAGATTGCGAATTATTGCGGCAGCAAGCTGGTCAAACCTGGCTTGCCACTCTTTCTTTTTCACTTTCAACCCGGTTTGCTGGTTGGAGAAATTTACTGAGGCAGGCACTTCAGACCCTTTTTGAAGCGTTTTGGTGAAACTTTGCCTTGTGGCGGCATCTTTTAACGCAATGAAGTACTTGGTGCGGTTTCCGCCCGTCCACATTGTCTGAAAGATGCCGGTATGCTAACATAGCGGCTTGCAAGGGAAGCAATTGAGACGTGTAGGAAGCAAAAACCTACGCCCTCTTTTATTTCGGCGGTGTCTTTGACGTGCTTGGCTTGTGAAAAGCCCACGAAAGGCGCACTCACTTATATCGGGCTTTTTTACTGAATGATGAACAAGAAACCAGAAGAGCTGATTTTGGAGGTGACCGAACTCGCCGAAAAAATCGCCGCCCCGCTTGGCTTTCAAGTCGTCGATGTGCGCCTGACTCAACAAGGCCGCCGCAGATCCGTAGAAGTGACTATTTTTTCACATACAAAATCGGTCGGTTTGTCGGATTGTGAAGTGATCAGCCGGCAATTGGGTGAGCTGCTCGAGCCCCAATCGAACGGCAAGCCGGCGGTGATCGAAGGCTCATATTACCTGGAAGTGCAGAGCCCCGGCATCGAAAGAGAATTGAAGACTGCACGCGAATTCCTGGTTTTTGCCGGTCACCCTGTATTTGTCAGAGCCAAAGAGAAGGTCCAGGACGTCGGCACCGAATTCACCGGCATTCTCGAGGCATTACTGGACGGCAAGCTTCACCTGAAGAATGTGAAACCTGTCATACATCCGGTTAAAAAAGGAACGGGGCACAATGCCAAACCGTCCAAGAAGTCGGTGGAATTGCAAAAGTCCGCATTGCCAGGCTGTTCCAGCCTGACGATTGAATTGAAGAAAGTTTCTCTTGTTCGTCTTCATCCAAAAGACATGCCGAAATTACCGGCGGCCAGTGAAGACCTGGGCGAAAAGGATTGACAGAAAGAGGAAGCTCAAAAGACATGGCCAAAAGCCAGTTTTAGAACGAAAACAGAACAAAAAAAGAACGAAAACAGAATAGGCATCCCGATAAAACTGAATACTAAAATTGAATAGACTGAAGGAGTCAAATCCATGATTAAAATCGGCGACAAACTCTTGGAAGCAGCAGAAGAGCTGGAAAGAGAGCGCAATATTCCGCAAGCAGAATTCATCTCGTACGTGTGCGACGCCATCGTTGCTGCCTACAAGAAGAAAGTGCCCGACCACGATGTCGAAGGCGTAAGAGCAATCTTCGACCACGAAACAGGTGAAATTGGCATTTTTGCTCCCAAAGAAGTTGTGGACAAAGCGGAAAACGACTATCACCAGATCAGCCTTGAAGACGCTAAGGACTTGATTCCTGACGTATCGGTCGGCGAAGTTCTCGAAATCGAAGTAACGCCAGCCGACTTTTCAGAATTCGGCCGTATCGCCGCTCAGACAGCCAAGCAGCTCATGACTCAGCGCTTGAGAGAAGCAGAAAAAGAGCTGATCAAAAAAGA
>JAYRNY010000571.1:0-6789 GCA_041911975.1 bacterium
AAAAAGACGGCAAAATAGAAATTTCGGTAAAAGATACCGGACCCGGCATCCCGAAAGATAAACTAGTTGCCGTTTTTGAGCGTTATCATCAGGTCGACAGCGAGCAAAAATCAAGCGGCTCCGGTCTCGGTCTGGCCATTTGCAAAATGTTCGCCGAAGCGCACGGTGGACGAATCTGGGCGGAAAGCGAAGTGGGCAAAGGCTCGGAGTTTGTAGTCGCGCTGCCGGCAAAGCGACCATCGTGAACACTCCCCAATAGCGTCCCGCTTTTATCAGCTCCATCTAGGCTGAAGTTTGAGCTAAAATTGTCCCGGAGCTGTGGGGACTGGACTGCTGATGGCAAAAATTCTGGTTGTCGAAGATGACGTGGATTTCGCGTTGACCGTTGAGCATGCGCTCACTACGGCCAACCACACAGTTGAAATGGCGCATGACGGCGATTCCGCCATGGAGTATTTGCGCCAGGGCCAATACGACATCATCATTCTTGATTGGCAGTTGCCGGATATCGAAGGCATTGAAATTCTGACCAAGTTCCGCGCCCGGGGCGGCTCGACGCCGGTGCTCATGCTGACGGGCAAGAGCCAGATCAGAGACAAGGAAGTAGGACTGGACGGCGGGGCCGATGACTATCTGACAAAGCCGTTCGATTCAAGAGAGCTGGCAGCAAGGATACGCGCGCTCCTCAGGCGGCAGACCGTGGCACCCAGCAGCAGCCTTTCCATGCACGATCTGGTGCTCGATCCAAACAAACACCGGCTGACAAAGGGTGGTAAAGAAGTGCATCTGCAGCCGCGCGACTTTGCATTGCTTGAGTTTCTCATGCGCCATCCGGACGAGATTTTCTCCTCGGAAGCATTGCTCACACGGGTCTGGCACCAGGACTCCGATGCATCTTCGGCGGGCTTGAGAGCAGCGATTGTACGCATTCGCAAAGCCATCGACACAGACGGCGACGACAGCAAATCGCTTATAGAAAACGTGGCAAGAGTCGGCTACAGGATGCGAACCTGAACGTCAATCATTTTTCTTATTGACCGGGATCGACTGAAAAAAGCTGCCAGTTTGCACGTTTTTCAATGAGCGTCCACAGGGCAGGCAGCTCGCTCATTTTATCGACTGCTTCGGTTGTGACCAGCAAATAATGACGCCTCTTTCCTGCCGCTGCATACTGGTTGCATTCCGGCAGCGTTTTTATCAACTTAAGCGGCCTGCGCAAATAAAAGTTGGCGGCAGGAGAATCTTTCGCATACAACGCGACATCAGCCCGATCGCGCACCACACGCTGAAGCAACAAGAAAAGAGGACGATCGTTTTGGAGATAGTGAATTTGCAAACCTGTCGGCACGAATGTTCCGCACGCAAAAGCGCACGCGCAGGCAACAGCGGTCACCGATGCCTCGCCGTTTTTAAAGAAGGCGGAGATAGCGGCAAACACAAAAAAGCACCAAACAAAGAATGCAAATCCCATAATAGTTACTAGATTGGTGCCGTCGATTCCGAGCCTGAAACACAGGGGTGGTGCGAAAACAACAAAGAGCGGCATGACAATGCCGGAGAAGAGAAGCAGTAACAAAGCAAGACGCTTTGTCCTTCGAAAGCGAACAATTCGATCGAGGAGGCTGCCGGAAAGTATTGCCAAAGCTGGCGCAGCAGTCACCAAATAATTGGACATTTTGCTCGAGAAAATGACCGAGGACAATATTACGACAGAAAGCCAGATTAGAGAAAACAGCTCGAGATTGGCTCGACGAGTAGCAACTTGCGGCGTCTTCAAAAGCGCAATATAGCGACGAATTGAAAACATATTCAAGATCCACCATGGCAAAAAGCCGGCAAGTGAGATTGGAACAAAGTGCCAGAGAGGATCCAGGCTATTGGGAATGTGAGTGGACGCGCCGAAGAAAAACTCGCCAAAGAATTGCCCCTTCGTCGCCAGGACTTCTGCTAAGTACCAGGGCGCGGCAATAGACAACATTACCGCGAGCCCCAAAAGAGGATGAAGCAGAATCGACTTATGGTACCACCACTGGTGCGCTGCGTCTTTTGGGCGTATTAAGGCCAGATAGGCTAAGACGATACCAGCGATGAGAATAACCGGAGCCGGTCCTGCCAGTAGCGCTGACAGACCCAATCCAATGTAGGCAATTGCCAGCGTAATCCAGTGCGCACCATGAATCCTGGAGAACAGACCGAGCCCACCCAGCATCATGAATAAAGTGAGAGGTACGTCAGGAATGGCAATGCGACTGGAAGCAACGAAAAGTGGAGTAGAAATCAAAGCCAGAGCAGAGAAAAACGCCGCCCTTGTGCGCAGAAGCGGCCGCGTAAAAAAGAGAAGGGCAAGGCCTGAAAGCGCACCGCACAAGGCAACCGGCAAGCGCGCGAAAAACTCGAGCGGCACATGCGTCAATGTCGCCGTCGACTGGGCCGCCAAAATTTCGATGGCCTCGGCCAGCTTGAAGGAGGCAATAATCATCCAGTAGATAAGCACAGGTTGCTCGTAGTCAGGTTTGTAGTTGAACAGAGGCGTAACCCAACTCGAGCACTCCAGCATCTCCCTGGAGACCTCGGCGCAAAAACCCTCGCTCGGGTCCATAAGACCGCAGTGGACCAAGCCGGGCAAAAAGACAAGCACTGATGCGATGAGGATGAACAGGACATGCAAAATATAGATCCAGACCGACTTGCGCCCCGTGCGGCTCCGAACAGTCGCAGTATTGGTCTGGCTACCAGGCAAACTTCCAGCAGCGACTGCTGAGTCGGGCGGGCCGGCAGTAGCAGGATCAACGCAGGCTTCTTTATCGTCAGGGGTCGAACTAGTCAAAGAAACCGGCGCTCCACAAGGTCAATGTCCTTTGCCATATTTTGCCAGGATTTACAGCCGTTTACTTGTCGCCGATTGACTGAAACAGCTAAAAGCACTGCAAGCAAAGGTTTTCAGCACAATTCGCCGGATTATTGCTACAAGAATCACCGTTCGATACACCGACTATGCAATTAGGGGGCGACTTTCGATATGATTTATCATGGCCATATGTGGGAATATCCCTGCAAAGGTTTTCGCTCGCTACTTACAAGCTACTAGAAGAACGTCATGTCAAGCGCTCCAAGAAGTGGCAAAAATCCAAATTCGTCAGCTCCAGGCGGCAAGGCAGAGCCGTCCGGGCAAAGCGCGCCTGAGCCGAAAAAGAGGCGAGACATTAACCGCACTCTTGAACTAGAACCGATAAAAATTGACATACTCTCGGAACAGCTTGGCAGGTTGACCGACAATTTTCGTTTTCAAGATATCTTTCCGCCGCCAAAGTGCATCGACAAATCGCTGGAATCGCTGAAGAACGATTTGCTTGATGTTCCAGTGCGGGGCAGCGACGGCAAGGTCACCAACGTCTACAACAAAATCGAAGCAGACGAGTTGCTGACCAGAGAAGACAAAGATTTGATCTGGTGCTGTCTTTCTACCGTTCGCGATTCTTTTGAACGGTTGGATCGCTCTTCGAGTGCTCAATCGCCTGGTTCCAGTTACCAATGGAACATGAACTGGAAGCACACTCGCTCGGAAGTCGGCGAGGTCCTGGAAGCGGCCAAAATGCTTCAGCTCAACCACACCGAGACCCGTGACGCGATAATTGCTTCAATATTTTCGGACAGCGTCAAGAACAGAAAGAACTTCATCATCCACAATGTGCATGGTGCCTATGGTGCTGCGCAAGCGCTTTCCTATTTCATGGATTTCACGAACCCGGAAGTGATAAGGAGTGTCGAGCGCATTACGCGCGCCGTCAAAGAGCACCAGATTGCGCCGCCGCAATTCATGGCTAATGTAGTAGCTATTTTGCTGAGCAAAAAAATGGGCTTGGGTCCATTCACGCCCGCCGGACCTCTTCCGCAAAACGCCAGCAGCAGTGTGTTGCAAGTAATGGAAGTAGTGAGATCGATTTGGAGAAAGATCAACGATCCATTCAACAAAGAGCATCTCACCTCTGATTTGAACACCATAGATTTCAGTCCTGCCGAGCGCCAGTTACTGCTCAACATCGGCGTCGATGACTGGTTCGTTCCACACCCTGAAGCGGAAGATTCGAAAGTCGCCCACGCAGTTATTGCCGGCGATCACTCAATCAACTACAACCACCCGGAAGGTTTCGCAAAAATCGCTTTGCTCAGGGGACCTGATACCGAAGCTATCTTTGAAGATCCGACCATCCACAACTCTCTTGATTCGGCGGTCAACAGTTTCGCCGATTCGTTCCGGGTAATCAGGCCGGAAGTGCAAAAGCTGGCTGTGGAAGGTCTGCGCCGCACCAAGACCGCGATGGAAAGAGTGATCGGCATCATGACCTATCTCTTTTCCGGAATCGTAATCGGTCCCAAAGACACCTGCGTGACTGGTCGCGCCAAGATCGAACAGGCTATGCTGCGCGCGCAGGAGAAGTATCCACATTTGTTTGCCGCGTCGTCGTCCAAACTGACTGATGAAGGCGCGGAATACATGAATAAGACCGTTGAGCGCATTGGCGAGATTCTTCAAGACTGGCTGGACACCTATCATGAAATACCGTTTTCACCCAAGGACGCAGGGCAAGTAGAGCCAGGACCCGGCAAATTGCCTTTCTGGAATGCACCATTGAAGTATCCGACTCGCAGCGAACACGGCACGCTAAATCTGCATGAGCTGAACGAGCTGGAATTGAAACAGTTTCTCTTTGCTGGAAAGATACGTGAGATTGTCGTAGAGCTGCTGCGCGCTGAACAGTGGATCTACTAGGGAGTGTTGCGTTTATAACTCGGCAACAACGTTCAGCTGGTCTCGAGTCGAAGCTGAAAACGATTGGGGCACAAGCCGATGGGAATTGTCCCATTTACAGCGCCCGTATAACTACGTATTATCCGACTTGACCATAACCCCATTCCGTGAATTCAGAAGTTTGAACCGGCCGAGCCAAAGTGCTTCGCTTGGGCAACTCCCTTTCCAAAAATGACAAAGCAGTCTAATAATTTCGAGCGTACCAACTGCAACGCTGAGTCACAATGTGATCGCGTGTATGTTTCAGCACTTTCCGACCAGCAAGGACGAGTGACTTCACAGTATCCGCGGGCCGGACAAAATCAGGGAGATCTAGTCAGCAGGCAGATCATCCCCAATGTCGAAATTGACAATGGCAACAAAGATAGCACCATCCAATCCGATTGGAAGGCGGCCAGAGTGGAAGCGCGGCGCGAAAGCGAAGCGAACATCATGCAAGGAAATCCCATACATCGCATTCGCTTCGGCGACACGTTGTGGGATGTGGCATCGGCAAGCTTTCACAAAAACAACGGTCACAAGGCCAGCAACAGCGAAATATGGAATGAAGTGCACCGGCTGGTGAAGAAAAACCACATCGCCGACATGAACAACATTCCAATCGGCACCGCCATAGATACCTCTTTAGACAAAGCTGTTCGCCCGAATGATCGTCCCCAAACGAGCTTCCGTCCCAGCGATCAGCAGTTGGGACGCACGCCCAATTTCTACGATTTCAATGGCGGGCGGCAAAACAACGGACCCAATTACTATGACTTCAATGGTGGCGCGAATCGTTTGAGAAACGGCCCACCCTTTGAATATCGCCAGCCAAATAGCACGAATTATTATGAGTTCAATGGCGACATGAGCGGTGGACCGCGCAATGACTATCGCATTGGAGACTATTTCGACCGCTGGCAGCATCCGAATAATCAAAGCAATCCGCTCGTTCGTCTGCCCGACATAAGCAATCGCCAGCCATCCAATGATGTTCCTCTTACACCTGAGACAACAAGAGAACTCTTGCAGGGCGGAACCGATGGTAGTAACTTTGGTCCGAGGAATATCGATCCCGGTATGGAAGTCCGGCCTCAAGCAAAAAACACTAGCACCTGGCGAAACGCTCACAACGATCTGGTCGCCAAAGCCAGACGCGGGGCTCCTGATGTGGCATTTTACGGAGACTCGATCACTCAGGGTCTGCAATTGAATTCCGGTTTCAAGACCGCATTCGGCAGAACAGATAACTTCGGCATTGGTGGCGACACCAATCAAAATCTTCTTTACCGATTGCAAAACGGAGAGGCAGACTTCCCTGGCTCCAAGCCTAAGACGGCGGTCCTGCTCATCGGCACAAACAACATAGGATCGCAAACACCCGATAAGATTGCCGCAGGAATTTTGGCCAATGCAAAAGAATTGACCAATCGAATGCCCGGCACGGAAGTAGTCGTGATGGGCATCTTGCCCAGAGGCTACTCGGCAAACGATCCGCTGCGCCGCCAGGTCAATGAGGTCAATGATATCGTCCGTCAGCGCCTGCAAGGCGTCCCCGGCGTCAAGTTTGTCGACATAGCGCCGCAATTGCTGGACAGCAACGGCAACATGCGCTCAGGCGTGTTCCAGAAGGACAATGTGCATTTGACATACAGCACGGGCTATTCAACCATGTTGCAAGCGCTCAGGCCCTACATTAAGAGCGGGCGTTAACGACAGCGTTTGTAATGGTTTCTCGGATAACTGTAGTAGTTTTGGCCGTGCGTATAGTTGGGCTCGAAACCACGATATCCATAGTCTTTACGGTACTCTCCGAAGAGAAAGGACTTTTCATGCATGGACCGCGACCAGTTGTCTCCGTAATACGAAACAGGCTTGCCGTGTTTGTCTTTTTCGGGCTCCAGTTCACCTGAAGAATTACGAGCCACGCGCATAACAATCTGCTCGTGGCCGTTTGCATCTTTGCCATAGCAATGAATGAGAGTCTTGTCGCCACATTT
>JAYRNY010000572.1:0-2903 GCA_041911975.1 bacterium
ACATCGCTTTTGACGACCTCTTTAACAATTCGCCCTTTGAAGAATTCGACTCCTGACTCATCGCATTCGTTTACAAGCATGTCTACAATCTGTTGTGCGGAGCCATCACAAAATAGCTGTCCGAGCTTTTTTTCGTGATAGGCGATGCGATGCTTCTCGACCATCTCGATGAAGTCCTGTGGGCTGTACTTGGACAAAGCCGACTTGCAAAAATGCGGATTGTTGGAAACATAGTTGTCGGGACCGGCGTTGATATTGGTGAAATTGCATCGCCCGCCCCCGGAAATGAGAATCTTTCTGCCGATCACCGTGGCGTGATCGACAAGTGCCACTTTGCGCCCTCGGCGCCCGGCGTGGATGGCGCACATCATGCCAGCGCCCCCGGCACCAATTACAACTACGTCGAACTTAAGCATCCAAAATCTCTTCTTGATCCCGAGCGATTATACTCTTCAGTCCTGTCCGACCTATCCGTTATCGGCAAATCCCAAGAGGAATCTTTGCATGTTCGGTTCAATCATACGACTCAGGCTGAAGGTACTATGCGCAAGTTCAATTGCCATTTTGAGCGCAGAGGCGTTGAACCCATTGCCCGCCAGTGCCGTGCCGTTTACACATACTGAGAATGAAGCCGAGCTGGTGGTGGACCCGCCGAACGTTTTGCGTGCGCTTTCCGGCGTGAAAAAGGAAATATTCTTCCCAGCGCAACCCATTGCTTTTCCGGTCAAATCAGCTGACATGGTGTTCAAGAACGGAGCAATTTGTACTATGGATGCGGTAAGACGATGGTGCCCTGCGCTGGCAATAAGCAAAGGTAAAATCGCCTGGGTCGGGACCAATGCAGATATTGATTTGACCATCGGACCATCCACCAAAGTAATCGATCTTCAAGGACGCATGATGTTGCCAAGCTTTCATGACACGCACGTGCACCTGGCCGAGGGGGGAGTTGAACTGGGACAGCTCAGCCTCGAAGGATGCGCTGATCTGCAGGAAGCAATGAAGCGATTGAAAGAGTATGCGCAGAAGAATCCAGACCAGAAGTGGATACTCGGCGGGAACTGGGCATTGACGCTTTTTCCGAACGCCAACCCGAAGAAAGAAACGCTGGATCAGGTTGTGAATGACAGACCGGTGTTTCTGATTTCAAATGATGGTCACTCCGCGTGGGCAAATTCGAAGGCGATTGAAATGTCTGGTGTTACTGCTAAGACCACTGACCCGCCATTGGGAAGAATTGAACGAGACGAAAAGACTGGCGAACCGAGTGGGGCATTTCGCGAAGCGGCCATGGATTTGATTCGCCGAAAGTCCCCGAAAGTCACAGATGCACAGATGCTTGAAGGGACCAAGAATGCCGTTAAATATGCCAACTCATTCGGAATTACCCATGTCACCGAAGCCAATGCCGGACTAGACATTCTCAAGGCATACAGTAAATTGGCCGACAGAGATGCGCTGAATCTAAAGGTGCGAGCTGCCGTAGAGACAGATCCGCAAGGTGATGAAGTGCAGGTAAAGCGATCGCTCAGGTTGAGGGACCGCTATTCGCGAAGCCGCCTCAAGGTTGCAGAAGCTAAATTCTTTGCCGATGGGGTTGTAGAAACGCACACTGCGTCCTTGCTTACTCCATACCTAGACAAAAAAGAAGAAACAGGTATAAGCAATTGGACAGATGAGAAGTTCGCACGCATGGCGACTCTCTTTGATAAGGCAGGATTCCAGATTCACATTCATGCCATCGGGGACCGAGCGGTTCGCCAGGCGCTGAACTCAATTGAAGCAATGCAAAAGGAAAACGGCTACGATGATCGCCGTGCTCACATTGCTCACTTGCAATTGATCGATAAAGCCGATATGCCACGCTTTCGCAAACTGGGTGTGATTGCTACATTTCAGCCGCTTTGGGCTTACAGAGATGTGTTCGTGAAGGACCTGACCGTCCCGGTTCTCGGTGAGGAGCGGACGAACAGCATGTATCCGATCAACAGCCTGCTGCGCAATGGCGCCGTTCTGTCGGCTGGCAGCGATTGGACTGTCAGCTCTCTGAATCCGCTTGATGCCATCGAAGTTGCTGTGACAAGGAAGGGACTTTTCGATAAGCCTGAGGAGAACAAAGACGAACCGCTCAATCTTGATGAGCGTGTCAATTTGATGGATATTCTTGCAGCCTATACGAGCGGGGGCGCCTATGCCGATCGTTCCGATCCTGAAAGCGGCTCACTGGAAAATGGCAAAGCTGCTGATTTGATTGTGCTGGAGCGCAATCTCTTCGAGGTTCCGGAGCACGAGATTCACAAGGTCAAAGTCATGCAGACTCTAATTGACGGCAAGATAGTTTTTGACCGAGAGCGCGATTTTGCCGATGCCCGGAAGGACAAGAACTGATCCCGGCAACTTGTTAGATTTTCTCGACAAAATCTGATAGGGTCTCTAGACGTGCAAAACTTGGACCTTTCTGAAGGTTCGATAGAATAAATCCAGAAAATCTAACAAGCTGATTGAGAGGCGATTGAAACCTTGCCGATCCCAGAATTTCAGCCTTTTCAGCCTATTGCAGCCCTTCCGGATGTTCTACGTTTGAATTGGCGGTGTAGGCGCAATTCGCTGGTTTGCCGACGATCGGCACTGAGCCGATAAAGGGCATGCCAGACATGTTCAACCACGGGTTGATCGTGAAGCGTGTTCTTATCTGATACTCGTAGATGTTGTTTTGAGTGTCTGCCGGTGCGCCCAAGCCGGAATTCTTGGTCGCGTAAGTTGTTCCGCCCGATGACAGGTTGGTGGCTGCAATGTACATGTCGGCGCCGTTACCGTTGTAGCCGCCCATCGGAGTGATATTGGCAAATTTGCCAAATCCGGAATTTTTCCACTTCTGTGTTTCCTGATCCATGCCGGTAAGT
>JAYRNY010000573.1:0-2031 GCA_041911975.1 bacterium
AAGTATTGCTGGAATTAGTGCGCAGCGCCAACGTCGTAGATGAGCAAACCCTGGAAAATGCGATCGCCATATCGCAAAGATTGAACTTGCCCTTGGAACGGGCACTAATGCAGTCAGGCAGCTTCAGTGAAGAAAGCATGCGGCCGCTTCTGGCCGCCAAGCATATGGTGGAAAACAACACCATCCGTCTTGACACAGCCATCAATGCCATCCGCCTTTCGCAGCACGACGGCATCGATTTTCAGGCGGCCATAAAGAAGATTCTCTCCGTGCACCAGAAGACCCTGGTCACGCCTTCGATGAACAACGACCTCACGGACATACTCGTGCAGGCTGGCGTGATTTCCCAAGACCAGTATGGCCGAGCAATGCAGAAATCTCTACAAACGAAAATTCTGGTTGGACGGGTTCTGGTCATTACAGGCGATATTTCCAGCTCGCTCTTCAATTCGGCTCTACAGGCGGTGCTCCTTGTTCGCGAGAAATCAGTAACAAAAGCTGAGGCAGTAGACGGAATCAAACTTGCGCACCAGAAAAGTATCTGTCTGGAGCAGGCGCTGTTTGAAATGGGAAGCTTTAAGACACCTGCGGTTGGGTCTCTGAAACTCTCCGAGCTGATGCGCATGGCCGGGCTAATTTCTGAGAGCGAACTGGCCGAATGTATGGAGATTGAACTGTTCAAAAGCAAGCCGTTTGGACAGGTTCTGCGCGAGCAGGGTCTGGCCACGGATGAACTACTGGAAAGTGCAGTGTTGCTGCAGGGTGCGGTTGCCTGCGGAGAAATCAAAGCCTATCAAGCCGCAGAAGCAATGAGGCTTATTGCCAAGGAAAACATGCTGGCCGAAAATGCCATAGACGGCATCCTCAAGAGAGCTCGCGCCAACGAGGAAATCCGCCTCGGTGAATTGCTCATCGAGTCTTGCGTTCTTACTCGCGATGCGGTCGAGAATACAGTTTCCGCCAACAATACGAGCAATGTCAAAATCGGCAAGATGTTGTTGGATGCCGGGTTGATAACGAAAAGTATGTTGCATCGTGCCTTGCGCTGCCAGTCGCTTTTGAAGTACGGAGTCGTCTCTAAAGATCAGGCAGTGAAGATCATGAGCAGCTGCAAGCAGAAAGAGCAGACACTCGATCAAGCCATAACTGGACTGGGTCTTTCCGCACCGACGCGCATGCAATGGTCATGGGTATGATATGTTAGCCGGTCAGGCCGGTTAGCAGTGACGAACTTCAGTCCGTAAAAGAGCAATGTGGAAAATTCTCATTGTATTTCTTCTCGTATTTGTGAATTTCGGATACTGGTATTGGACGACTACACCTCTCTATTCAATCCTCGAAATACGTGAAGCAATCGTTCACCACGATTTAAAAACATTCGAGCAGTACGTCGATGTGGAGCGCGTTTCCTCCAACATGATCGACGGTTTTCTCACTCCACAGGTTCGTTCGCGTCTCAGCAAAGGTGTTTTGGGAGACTTACTCGGCTCTAGCCTGATCAGCCTGGTCAAACCGACTTTGATGGATCTGATCAAAAATGAAGTTTCCCACTTTGTGGAGAACAATCAGCTAGCAGTAAATCAAGGCGCCGGACGCATTACGCGTGGTCGCAAGCGAGCTGAGAGTGCTACCGCTCCGGCCATTGGTCGCGTTCTCAAAGTGACCAGAACAAAAGAAGGCAAACTTGTCTACAGCGAAGTTTCTGCCGCCGACGTCCCGGCAAACGCACGCACCGCCACAGCCGTTCCCTTGGACGCAGCAAAAGGAGCAGCTCCAGAAGCTGCCCCCGGCAATAAAGAGGCTGCATTGTCCAGTGTTTCCAAACCGGTCGATACAGATGAAGTGCAAGACACTGATACGTCCGGCGATCAAGAGAAGGACACCAGCGCTTCGAAAGAATCGAAGCAAGAACGACATGCAGGAGGTTTTGGCGGATTCGGGCTGGGTGACCTTTCTATGAAGAATGTCACCGGCAAACTGGGCTTTGGAGCCCGCGCCTTAAAGAAGATAGCTTTCATCAGACTGCGCAAG
>JAYRNY010000574.1:0-6916 GCA_041911975.1 bacterium
ATGCTCCTCAACCGACGTGGCAAGCAGGGCTTCGATCTCCTTCATGTTGGAGACGACTCTGCTAATGGCGTGATAAGAGGGATTGAGCTTCCCTTCCGGCCCGACGGGGGCAGCAAAGCCGTGCCGCTCGCCTGTGAAGGCGATGCGATCTATGCCGTCGCCGGTCTTTTCTATGGGCGGATTATGACCGCCGGCGTGAAGATAGAAATTGAGAAGCCGGTTGCCCTGAGCAAGACAGAGCCGTGTCTTCAGCTCGATTGCCTCGGGAGCATACAAAACCCCCAGGTCATCGGAATAATTGCCGTCTCCGGCTTCGAACTCCAGGGACGTGAGCGGTTGATCGGGACCCAGCACGGCCGCCATGAAGGCGTTGTCCACATAGAGATCGGCAACATTAGCCACGGTCAGGTCGCCGAAATAATAGTCGGAGCCCGAAGTCATTTGTGGTTCGCCGGCATAGGATTCGAAGAGCTGGCTGATCCCGATGGGAAATGTGCGACCGCGTCCAGAGCTGGTGCCGTGAACATTGATAAGGAAAGGGACATCGCTAATCCCTTTCTGCCGGGCCATATCACGCAGGGCGCCAAGATAACGCTTGAATCGCGAGCGCATGTAGAGCCCGAGATCTTGATGCAAAGCCAGCGAGTCATTGCCCGGAGAGCGCAACGCACCGGCAAAGGCGACTTTGTCGGTCACATCAGCCCCGGCGCGCTGAGAAGCCACGTTGTCACCATATCGTTGTCTCGTCCACTCGCGAATGTCTTCACAGACGACATCACTGAGGTCCGGTGCATTGGACACCCAGGACAGCATTCCCACTTCGTTGTCCAGCTGGACTGCAATTATGGGCCCGCCTTTGGGCGCCAGACGAGCGGAAAGCACAGGCATGACCGCAGAATACCAGTCTTCGACGGCAAGAAGAAAGTCCGGCGCCAAATAGTCCAGTGTAGCAGTCGGCACCGGGGCACCGTTCCAGGTGACCGGGCGAAGATGAGGAAATTGGCGGTAGACGCGGTACGGAATCCCCTCATTCTTCAGTTCCGCCATTACAAACGGACCCGGTCTGGCAATGACATTCAGCCCGCGAGCCGCACACATGTCGAGAAACGCGATCAGATCGCGCTGAGGATGCGTGCGCCCGCTCAGGTCGATGGAACCATCGGGCAGTTCGTGCCACAACCAGGGGATATAGGTGGCTACGGTGTTCAGCCCGTTGGCTTTGAGCTTGTCCAGGCGATCGGCCCATTCTTCCTTTTTGAGGCGAAAGTAATGAACTTCACCTGACAAAATCAGAGCCGGCCGATCGTTGACAAGAATTTTTCCTGCCGCAAGTCGCACCGTCCGCGGTGCGCCGGCAGCCGGTCGGGAAGCACTTACTGCAACCGGCTGCTCGGGAAGGCGCGAGCCTTCGGAGGCGCCGAACGGATGGATACCGTTTGTCGCCATGATCACATTCAGGCCGATTCCCCAGATTATCAAAAGCAGCCCGCCAAAGCCCGATGGTCCGGTGAGCATTATAGCGCCGTACACGATCATCGCGACGCCGCCAAGGAACATGATCCACTTCAACGTTTTTAGCATGGCATTACTCCATGTTGCTTTGCACCCCTCATGGATAGTCATACAGGCGCGGCGGCGCAGCCTCATCCTTGAACTCGGGCAAGGCCGGGTGAGGCGGATCTTGCAGAATTTCCGCCGGCAACATCAACGTCTCCGGCTGCCCAGGCGAGTTTGAAGAGACTACCTGACCTCTGGCATCAAGCTCGGTGACCTTTTGCACTTGCCCGCCCGCGCTTATCGTTTTGACAAGAGTTCCTCCACCAGGCAAGTCATAGGTGACGGACTCGGCATGGAGCCCGTCTTTGCCAATCCGTGCAGTGTAGAGAGATTTGCCGTCGCGTATTTTCTCGACAGTGCGCAGCAACCTGGAAGCAGGCATTGCCTGCGCAAGTCCAGCCCTGCGGCTGTTAGGCTGAAGACGCCAGACTTGCCGATAAGTGACGCCGGCGTCGTCGGGTGCAGCGAATGTCACAGTCTGAGAGCTGGTAAAGCGCATGGACAGGCGAGTTTGAATCACCCTTCCGTCCAGTGCCATGTAGACTTCCTCGGACATGGTCACATCTTTCACGTAACGAGCGATGACAGTCGTGCCGTCTAACGCGAAGACCTCGCCTTTTTCCTCGATTATATTCTTGACGAAGTGTGCCGTGCGCCGCCCGTCCTTGAAGAGAGTGATGTCCACCTCGTAGCCGAAGTTGGTAGCGCGATAGCTTACAGCCGCCAATTTCGCTCCCCTGGAATCGAAAATTTCTTCGAACTTGAGAGCCTTGTCGCCGCGTGCAAAAATGCGCCTGCGCAGGACGGTTTTGCCGTCCAGAGCAAAATACTTCTGCTCATATTCGCCCCCGGGCTGCGTCGAGCCAGATCTTTCCCGAGTGCCGTCCTGCCTCCATATCTGGTGGCTAGTGTATGTCGACCCATCGCCGGCAAAAGTCGCATCGCTTCTGCGGCTCGACCGTCCATCGGTGCCGGCCGGATAGAACTGCGACGAGCTGAACATGATGCCCAGCTCGTTGAAATATCGAAATTCTTCCATCCCGCTTTTGTATTCGAGATCGACCTCTTTGCGAGTAGGACCGTCTTTCCAGTACTTCACCGTACCGAACCTGACCGGATCGGCAGTTTTTTCATCCAGGGGCGGCAGAATGAGAGTGGTGGCAGGGCGCTGAGGAAACGCATGCTCCCTCAAGCGCTCAGGAGAATGGGCAGGCAGATGGATGAACATAATCCAAACCACTGCCGCAGCTAAGAAGATAATCAGGAAGGAAAGCAAAGCTTTCCCATTACTACTTCTCATTGTTGTATTCCTTCTCTTGTCTGGCTCGAGCGTCAGCCGGTCAAGCTCGAGAACAAAGTTTTCCAGCGCGGAACGTGATATTCACTGGCTTTGCATTCTTGCCACGAGCCGTCGGGGCTGAGCTCGATTACGCGGTCAACGTGTTTTGCTACTCTTTCCGCGTTCGAAAACGCAATTATTCTTACGCCCAAAGCCAGAAGAACGGAGTAGATCTTGCTTTCGTACTCGGGCTCGAAGGCGTCCGTGGCTTGCTCCAGCACTGCATAGTCAGGTCTGGCAAGAACCAGTCTGGCCAGGCAGAGTTGCTGCTGTTGTGAAAGAGGCAGGCTGGACTTCCAGTCTTTGACGACATCGAGACCACCTGATTTTTCCGCCAGTAGCCTCAATTCCGGAGACACGGAGGCCAGAGCAGAAAAGAGGTCTCTGTCGGCTCGACTTGCCGATCCAGCATCAGTGAGAAATTCACGCAGAGTGCACTCGGGAACGAAGGGCACCTGAGTCAAAAACATGATCTTGTCTCGCCCGGGGCGCGTGATTTCTCCGGTTCCACGCGCCACCGCCAACCCCAGCGCCCTGGCCAGCTCAGGTTTTCCCTGACCGTCTGTGGCGGTGAAGAGCACGTTGTCGTCGATGGTCAGATTGAGAGCCACGACAACCGGCTTGGAGCCGAGGTATTGATTGTGCACGGTCACATCTTTGAACGACACCAGAGGACCTTGCTTGTGCACTATCCATTGGCCTTCGGCAACCAGCGATGCGCCTGACTCTTCGAGCGCTTCGACAAATGGTCCCAGCCTCTGGCACTCGGCGCGCAGCAGCGATATCGCTTCCCAGTTAGCGGCAAAGACGGTGAGGCCGGAGTAGACGTTCTGAAACGCCTGCACGCCCTGAAGAATTGAGCCGAAGCTGGATATTTGCCTGTGCAGGTAAAACCAGCCAATCAGGGCGAATGGACCGTGTTCGACCACCTTGCCCCAGAACGTTTGCCAGAGGCTGACATTGCGGTTGATGCACATGACCGCCCAGAGCGCCGACTTGAGCGATTCCAGTTTGGCGCCAGCCTGGGCCAGAACCAATTTTTCATTGCGCTGCAGAGCGATGTGAGCGGCCTGCCCGGCAGCGCGCTGCAGATAGGTGCGGGTCACGGCTTCCGCTTCATACCTTTGTCCCATCAGGGCAGACAGAGAGGAGCCCAGAAGGAAAACCATGACATAAGTCACGAGTGCAAAGACGAGACTGCCTAAGGCCAGCCAGGAAGAGCTCTCCAAAAGAATCGGAGCGAACGTCCAGATGCCATAGACGGACTCCAGAAAAGCAAGCGGCAGAAGCACAGCTCTCTCAGTGAACAGGTCGGGATCTTGAATCAGGCGTTGATCCTGATTTCCGAGCGTAACAACCTTTTCTTTGAGTAAAGTTTCGTCTGTCAACCACTGGCGAATTCTCATCATCGAGTCGCTCATTCGCCAGTCCCAGACAAGCCAGCTGCGGACAAATCCGTAGAAGACTGCCGCCACAGTCCAAGCCACGACTGCAGCCAGAAGCCAGCCGCCCTTAACAAAAAAGAGTTCATCACCGGAAAGAGAATTGATCGCTTCCGTGAACTCTTTGAGCGTGACGCCGATGTAATAGTTCGCCTTTATGCTGGCCACCATCAATGCCAAAGTAACCGCCAGCAAAAGTTTTGCCTTGAAGCTTGTACTGCCGGTCCAGTAAGGACGGGCGACAAGCCAAAAATAGCGCCAGGGAAAGATTCTGTCCAGGCGCGTCAGTTTCGCTATCCAAGCGAACCACGAGAGCAGCAGGACATTCAAACGCGCTGCAGCACTCTTTGACATAGCGCTTGGCTTTGCCAGCCAGGCTTTCGCAAAGTCGAGGTTCATCTTCATGGAGTTATCTCCTTTCACAAGCGCACATTGGCGCGGCAAACCGCAAGCGCAGAAGGCGCCCGGTCTTGCATCCAAAGGGGAAAGCGGCACAGCAGCCCAGCCTGCACCGTCAAAACCAGGGCACCGTTTAGTGCCGAAACATCTGCAAAGAAAGAACGCTGCACTTAACTAAGGCTTGTTCCAATTACCTCTTTTGCAAAAAGAAAGACATGACACAAGCATGCGGAAAGATTCATCTCTCAGTCAAGAAAAAGAAGCGTGTTCCAGCTGCAAAAATGCCAGCCGAACACATCGCCACTATATGCGGTGCGGCCAGCTATAAAATTCACATCAAATTATCCGGCCGGCTCGCTAACTGTTTTCAAGCTGAAGATCGTTCTTGCGAACGCCACCATTCTCAGTACCACCCCAATCAGCAAACATAAAATAGACGTCAAATTGTCAGATCGCTGCGCTAGCGACTCTAGACTCCGACCCCTGTAAATCCTTACAATCTTTTGGCCAGTCGGATTCCTGCCGCGCCGAAAGCAGAGCTGCCAAGAGACAATCGCAGTTGTCGAGCATTTTCAGTTTGGTAGTATACGGATGTCGCCAGAGGAATTCGGAGCTGAGATGGCTAAGATACTTGTTGTCGATGACGATCTTGAACTTTTGAGCGCCGTGAGAAATTTTCTCTCGTTGCAGGGTCACAACGTCGAGACGGTAGGGACAGGCGAAGACGCAATTCAGCTGTTGAAGAACTTTCAATATGATGTGATTGTTCTGGACTGGGGTTTGCCGGGAATTGAAGGCGACGAGCTTTGCAGGCTCTATAGAGCGCAAGGCGGCAGCACGCCCATAATGTTCCTGACTGGCAGAAACAATATTTCCTTTTTGGAATCCGGTTTTAATTCAGGCGCGGACGACTATATGGTCAAACCCTTTGACATTCGAGAACTGTCTGCGCGCATAAAAGGTCTTTTGCGGCGAGTGTCAAATCAGTTTGTCGAAAACCTGCAAATTGGCGGGCTGGAACTCTTGCCCGAGCAGCGCCTGGCCAGAGCGGGCGGACAAGAAGTAAAGCTGAGGGCTAAGGAATGTGCGCTTTTGGAGTATCTCATGCGTCATCCGAACAAAACTTTCACTGCTCAAAACCTGCTTGATGCGGTCTGGACTTCGGAAAGCAACGGCACGACCAATTCGGTGCGCACATGGATGGGTACCCTGCGCCAGCAATTGGCTAAGGTTGGCAAAGAAGATCTGGTCAAGACCGTTCTCGGTTCCGGCTATACGATTGAATGCCCAGAATAATCATTCCTTTCAAACGCTCAGTCCATCGGCAAAGTAATAATGAATTTGCTTCCCTTGCCGACTTCACTTTCAGCTGTGATTTCTCCACCATGCGAGCGTACGATTAACACGCAAATCGACAGGCCAAGCCCAAATCCTTGCGACTTATGCTCTTCCATCTGGTAAAAGCGCGAAAAGATTCTCGTGATATCTTCCTTGCTGATGCCCGGCCCCTCATCAGTGACAGCCATTTGCAACATCTCGCTCGACACCGTCCCTTCAACGACGATTTGCGAATCGCGAGGCGAAAATTTGATGGCATTGCTCAGAAGATTAACAAGCACCTGAATAAGCCTCTTGCCGTCGGCATTTATCTCTACATCAGAACAATCGTTTTTGATCTTGATATTTTTCTTGTGCGCCAGCCCTCCCACTGAGTTGATGGAACTGTCCACCAGATTGCGGGCCGAGCAAGGCTGTTTTTCAATTTTGAGAGTGCCGCATTCCAACTCATCCAGCAGAAGCAAATCCTCGACAAGAGCCAGAAGCCTCTTTATGTTGTCGCTTGCCGAGTCCAGACTGGAAAAGCTTTTCTGACCGATATCTGCCGGCAATAGACGGCGCAGAGCGGCTAGATCTTGTTCGACCCGCCACAGAGGCTTGCCTATGTTTTCAGCCAACATTTGCATTATTACTTTGCGCTGATCGGCTGCATCTTTGAGATTAAGCGCAGCCCTGCAGATGTGCCAGTAAACTTGATAAATCTCGTCGTTGCCGACCAGCATCTGCTCAATCGGCTTGCGCTCAGGGATTTTCTTTGCCACCTGGACAACCAGATTCAACCGCTTCGATATACCTCGGCTGAAAAGCCAGACAATAACGACGATCGTCAACATATTGCTTA
>JAYRNY010000575.1:0-8323 GCA_041911975.1 bacterium
ATGAGCACGAGATTGTTCTTCGTGGCCAGCCCGTTTAACTCTTCTGCGTGCTTTACGTCTCGTGCCAGCGGTTTTTCCACATAGACGTGCTTGCCCGCCAAAAGCGCTCTTTTCGCCAGGTCGAAGTGCGTGTCCGACGGCGTAGCCACGACAATCGCCTTGATTTCCGGATCATCGAGCAAAGATTGAAAATTGTCAGTGACTCTGACCCCACGATGCTCTCGCTTCACATGCTCGAGCTTCACCGGGTCAGAGTCACACGCGACTGCTAGAGCCCCGAGGTTGGCAAAGTTACGGACCAGGTTTTTGCCCCAGTTGCCGCATCCTATCAATGCTACCTTCGGTAACTCCAAAAGGTCTCCTCAGCGAGTTTCTCGCCTACTTCCTCTTGTTGACGGCTTCACTGAATTCCTTGCCGACTCGGAATCCAGGAACGCGCTTCGCTGGAATATGAAGCGGTTCATTGGTCTTAGGGTTGCGGCCGGTACGTGCTTTGCGCTGACGTGCTTCGAACGTTCCGAATCCAACCAAAGTAACCTTTTCGCCGGTTGCAACATGCTTGATGATGGTTTCCATCATCTTGTTGATAACTTGTTCGGCATCCTTCTTCGTGGTTGCTGCTTCCTTGGCCACGATGTCCACTAATTCCGCTTTATTCAAGGCCCAACTCCCGATTTCTAGTGGTGACGCTTCTACCAGAGGGACTCCAAAAGACTCCAAGAATTTCCTTCTGCCGCGAATTACGAAACAAGATAATGTGGATGCTCTGCTTGAGTTTACTAATAAACCAAGCTCGGCCAAGCATTGGCCTGAGCCTACTCGTGAATACGGCTGAGAGCAATGCTAGCATAAAGTTTCAACCCCGCAAGGGTCCTACATTTATCGTGTTTAGAGATATTACTAATGGTTCAGCAGAGACAACAAACCCTGTCATCAGTCAGACGCGATGCCTGGGTGGAGGTTGATCTGTCTGCCATAGAGAAAAACCTGGCAACGGTGAGCGGCTTTTTGCCGGGCGGAAAGTCTCAACAAACGCGCAAAACCAAAATCATGGGGGTTGTTAAGGGCGACGCCTATGGGCACGGCAGCGTCCCTGTCGCCGAAGTTCTGGTAGCCATGGGCGCCGATTGGCTCGGTGTAGCCTCGGTCGACGAAGCCTGCCAATTGCGCTTGGCCGATATCAAAGCACCCATTCTAATTCTTGGACCGGCTCCAGCCTGGGCTGTTAAGACAGCTATTGAGAACGATCTAGACATGACCGTCACTTCACTTGGCGAGCTTAAGGACGTAAAGCAGACGGCCCAAAGGATAAAGCGAGTCGCAAAGGTCAATATAAAGGTCGACACCGGTATGCACCGGCTGGGCGTATTGCCTCAAAACCTCGAGCCCATGCTGGATCTGGTTCGCCAGTCGGAGAGCTTGAACCTGGTCAGCGTCTTCAGCCACCTGGCCATGCCAGGTGATCAAGAGGCAACACATAGACAAAATGCTGTCTTCAAACATTGTGTAGAAAGAGCCCGGGCTCTAATAAAAACACCTTTTTTGACCCACCTGGCATCCAGCGAGGCAGTCCGCTATTTCCCGGAAACACACTACGACATGGTGCGTGTTGGCATTTACATGTACGGGCTGGAAGCAAAGAAGGATTCCGAGATACTGACTCCTGCCATGTCTGTGAGAGCACGGATCAACCACACTCAAGAAATCGAAGCGGGTGAATCGGCCGGCTACAACTTCACCTGGACCGCCGAGCGGAAGTCTCGTCTGGCGTCACTTCCAATCGGATATGCCGATGGTGTCAGCCGCAAGTTGTCGAACAGAATGACCTGTCTATTGATGGGAAAGCAGGTCAAGCAGGTTGGCATCATTAGTATGGATCAGATGCTCGTCGACATTACCGACGTCCCTCAAGCAGAAGAGGGAGACGTGATCACACTAATTGGCCACGAGCAGGGAACGGGTGACGAGTCACTTTCGCTCCAACATTCACCGTGCCTCACACTTGCACAATGGGCGGCGATGCTTGATACCATTACCTACGAGTTGGCTTGCAATTTGCGGGTGAGGCTGCCGCGCATTTACACGCGACCGCGAACATCGCATTTTGCCGACCATTAACCAGATCGAGAAAAGAATTCGAGAACAAAAAAGGAATCTGAAGTGGCCAGGCAGGTCGGAATATTCGGCGGAACATTCAATCCAATTCACCACGGGCATCTGCTCATTGCTGAGTTTGCGCTTGGACAGTTTCAACTCGAAAAGGTGATTTTCGTAACCAGTGGAACGCCGCCGCACAGAGACGACGAACTGCTGGATCAAGAGTCTCGACACAAGCTGGTACTGGCCGCGGTATCTACTAATAAGTATTTCGAAGCATCGGATGTGGAGTTAAAACGACAAGGATTGTCGTATACAGCAGACACGATGGAATACTTTCACGAAGTACTCGGTCCGGACGTAAAACTCAACTTCATCATCGGCGGCGACAATTTTGTGCAGATCGGAAGCTGGCATAAGGTTGATGAACTGATCAAGTCCTGCCGCATACTTGTAGCTCCACGCCTTGAGTATGAGACAGAGCAGACAAATCCGCTCGTCAGAAAAATGCAGAAAACGGAGACGAATCCCGACCCAGAAAAGTACAACATGCCCAAAGATGCCGATTGGGCATTGATAGATTTTCCAGGTGTCGCCATCTCCAGCTCCGGCATTCGCGAACGGCTTAGAGAAGGCAAATCGGTGCGCTACATGGTCCCTCGTGAAGTAAATGAGATGCTTATAAACGAAGGCTATTACACAGAGCGTCATGTCGTAAAATCTAGATCAAAATGAGCAAAAACAGTTCTGCAAAAGTGAAATACAAAGGCATACCCGAAGAAGTCACACTGGATTCAGCCCGCAAGTGGGCGAAACCTCGTGTTTCGGAAAAACGTTTTCGCCACGTCGAAGGTGTTGCCGCAGTTGGAAAACAAATTGCCGAACTTGCCGGTGAAGACGCTTTTCTTGCTGAGCTTGCAGGCTTGATTCACGACGGCTGCAAGGAATGGAAAGACAAGGATCTCGTCAAGTCCGCACTATCTTATGGAATGAAACTGAATGACGTTGAAAAAGAAAACGGTCATTTGCTGCATGGCCCCGTGGCCGCTTTCGTGGCTCGTGAAGAGCTGGGAATCAAGCATCAAGAGCTGCTCGACGCCGTCAGCGAACACACTCTGGGCAAAGTCGGTATGACCGATCTCTCTAAAGTTGTTTTTCTTGCCGACTGTCTTGAAGAATCCAGACCGAAAGACTTCACTGATCCGATTTGGAGCGCGCTGAAAAACAATCCCAAGAAAAAAGCAGACCTTGATGCGGCAATGCTGGTGGCATGCGATCTGAGTTTGGAACATTTGATCAGCGCGCGCCGCGTCATCCACATCAAAACAGTGGATGTGCGCAATTACTTCCTTGCGATAGCGAAGCAGAATCTCGCTGGTTAGGTTTTAAGGCGCTCGTCCAACCTGCGCAGCCATTTCTCATGGTCGTGAAGTTGGTCGTCAATCGACATCAGATAAGTACCAATTCCATCCAACTTCTTGCTGACGTGCACTTTGAAATCACCCAAACTCGATATTGCGCTGTCCAACTTTGAATTGGTCGAATCCAGCTTCTCATTCGTCTTTATCTGCTCTTTGGAGAGATATCCGAAACCCGCACGAAATTCCAAACAAGCGGAATCGAGACGCTCGTTCGTCTTGTCTTGCTTGTCCGCTAATTCCCTAAGCCCTGATCGCAGCTCAGTTGCAACCGAGTCCAGATGCTCGTTTGTATTGTCCAGACGCTCGTTCGTCAGTCGCTGTTGTTGGACCATTTCTCTTATGGCAGTGTGCAGCGTTTCAATTGGCTTATCGTTATCACTGTTGCTCATGATCTTAATCTCCGAATCAGCACTTGTATTACAAGACGAGCCGGCGGTAAAAGACTTCAATTCCCAGTGTACTTGAAATACTCGCCCACAGATGGAAAACGGGATTCCGACGAAGTGGCTGCGAACCGCTGCCACAAAGGTAATGGATCAACCTTTTATCCAATACCATACATACGCATAGCACACAATTCAAAAGAAAGCAATAACTACTTTCTCGGCGGACTAGGATTCTGGTTTGGAAGGCTTCTGCTTATCCAATTTTACGAGCGTGGCCATGAAGATTCCAAACAACAAAATCATGGCGCCCCAGTCGCGATTCAGATTGAAAGTGTAAGAAATTCCATTAATTGGAACCTCAGTAGCAGAAGGCATGGCAAATCCATAAACGAAGAGGAGAATGCCTACAACACTGAAAAGAGCGGCTATTGGTATGCGAATATCAAGCATCTTCTTTCACCATATGTGCCACTACCAGAAAAGCAAGTTCATCGCGATTGCGAAAACAACAACGATGATTGCCAGGATACCAGGACGTTTGTACCAGACTAAAACCTCAGTGGAGACCTCTTTTGGTTTACCCCAGACCAGCCCATCAAGCTCTTCTTCAGGTTTGGGTTTTGTCACCAACGAGATTGCAATTGTAGAAATGAAGCAAGCTAACCAGGCAAAAGTTGAACGCCAGAAATTTCCAGCCATGACTGATGTGTAGACAAACGGTTCATGCCCGGTCAGAACGTAGAAATGCAGGACAGCAGTTAACGTGCCGATTACCAGACCGAAGAAAGCCCCCCAAGGTGTTGCGCGTTTCCAAAACATTCCCAATAGGAACGTAGCAAAAAGCGGTGCGTTGAAGAAAGAGAAGATGTTCTGCATATAGTCCATGATGCTCGGAAAGCCCATGGCGATGTAGGCTGTGGCGATGCTGATGAGGATGCCGACTGCGGTTGCCACCTTGCCCATCCATAAATAGTGTTTGTCGGATTGGTTGGGTCTGATGTAACTCTGGTAAAGGTCATAAGTCCAGACGGTATTGAATGCGGTGACGTTGCCGGCCATTCCTGACATAAAACTCGCCAGCATCGCTGTAAGTCCGACGCCTAACATACCGCTCGGATACATCATCGGCAGGAGCAGTGGAAGCGCCATATCATAACGCAAGCTCTCATTATTCGATCCCAATCCAGGAATTAGTACCAGAGCGATCAGCCCAGGGAGAACAGTGAGGGCAGGAAAGAGAACCTTTGGAAAGGCGGCGATGAGGGGAGTTCGCTGCGCGGCAGGAAGGCTCTCCGCAGCAAGTGCGCGCTGAATGACCAGGAAATCCGTGCACCAGTAACCGAATGAAAGAACAAAACCAAGGCCGGAGCATATAGCGATCCAATCAACACCCATTGGGTTGTGGGCACCACCCGCATGCGCCCAGAGATGGGCAAATGCCGGGTCTTTAAACTTGGCGCAGAGACCGTCCCAACCGCCGACGCGGCATAGACCTATGATCGAAATAGGCAGAAGCCCAAAGACGATAAGGAAGAACTGCATTACTTCGTTGTATATCGATGAAGTCAATCCGCCCATGATGGTATAGGCAAGAACGACTCCGGCTGCGGCGAAGATCGAGGCGTCGATGGACCAGTTCAAGAGCAGTTTGAAAACCAACGCCATCGCATATAAATTGATGCCGGACATGAGCACGGTCATGACTGCGAACGAAACTGCGTTCAACGCGCGAGTCGGTTCATTGAAGCGCATCTTCAGGTATTCTGGAACGCTGCGCACTTTAGAGCCATAGTAAAACGGCATCATGAATACAGCGAGGAACACCATAGCTGGTATCGCCCCGATCCAATAAAAGTGCGCTGTCATCACACCATACTGAGCCGCATTGGCAGCCATTCCCATAACTTCAATGGCGCCGAGATTGGCAGACAGAAATGCCAGTCCGGTTACCCAGCTCGGAATATTGTGTCCGGAAAGAAAGAAGTCCTCGCTGGACTTCATCTTGCCTTTGAGGACATAGCCGACGCCAATCACAAAGACGAAATAAACGCCGATGATGACGTAATCTATCCAGCCAATCTGGGCAACACTAGTGGCCAACTCTTAAAACTATTCGTCGGACATCGACATGTGAGATTCGTTGTCGCGCTTGCTGCCCAGCAATCTCAGGCCGTTCGCATTGATGATCGGGCGCACGTTCTTGTTGCCGGCGTCATCGGTCCACTTGCTGAAATCGAGCCTGCCTTCAATGCCGATCAAGCTGCCTTTACGGACATACTCGCCGGCGATCTCAGCCTGGCGTCCCCAGATTTCGATGTCGAACCAGTCGGTTTCCTTGTCCTTTGTTGGACGATTGACCGCAAGACTGAATGTGGTCTTGACACGACCCGACTCGAAATATCTCATTTCAGGATCGCGTCCAGCTCGTCCGACAAGTATGACCGAATTAACCATTTCTCTTCCTCATCAATGTGAAAGCTCGAATTTAGCGATTCGTCGCCAAGAAGCACGACGTTTCAAAGCTTCAGCCGCGGCGTGAATAACGGGCTAGAGCCCAAACGTCCTTCAGCTGACGATTATAATAACCTTTTGGCGACCGCATTTGTGCACAAAGTTGGCGCCTTATCGGAGACTAATCGCTATTTCGTCGGTCGCTGAAAAGAAAGAAGAAATCACTCAGCTGCAGGAGTCACGCAGGCAGCCAGTATGGCATGTCATTGTGCTGTACATCCTGACTCTGTCTACTTATTGGCCGTTCTGGTTCGCGAAGAATTGGTCTTTGTTGATTCATGCGCAAAAGACCGCCGCTGGCGAAGAGAAAGAAGATGAAAGGTTGGTTCCGTATGTTGCAGGAGAACAAACGCTGGCGGTAAAAGGCGATCCGATTCTTCTGACCATAGGAATGTTCGTTCCTTTCCTGAATTTGGTCCTGGCATTCAAGCTGTTCAAGCAGATCACGTCGATCTACCCGCACAAAGATCAGTTTCCCGCTCAGCGCCCTGCCGCTGCTGCGGCGTTATTGCTCGCCGCGATGGTTGCGCTCTTTGGTCTTGGCTGGCTGCCTGCCACACTTTTCCTGTTTTGCTTAACTTCAGTCGCGCCGCTGGCACTCGCTCAGCACTGGCTCAATCAGTATTGGAAGCAGCACGAGCCACCCGATTCTCTGGTCAGACAAGCTTTCTCGTCAATTGAACTGGTTGCCGTAATCATCGGCAGCCTGTGGCTGGGACTGATAGTGATCACGCCTTTTGTAGTGCCAAAATAACAGAACCCTCTGCCTGAGCAACGGACGGGCGAGCGAAGGATGCCGAGGAGGCGTCCGGAGCGAGTGTCGGAGGCGCGCGGAGGTAGAAGCGCAGCGGCAACCGGAGCGCTTACACTTGAAACCCGTGCTTCTTCGCCCATTTCACTAGCTTGTCGGCATCCTCGAGCTCCAACTTCTCCACAAGGTCGCCGATGTGATAGTTGAACTCTTCGTCGCTCAACCCCATTCTTTCGGCGGCTTTGTTCAATTTTCCTCTCATCGTTATGTAAGTGAGGATGTGCCGTTCGTCTTGAGAAAGGTGAGTGATATGCCGCGGTAAATTGGGCGTTAGAACGTTCTTGGAGCCCTTCTGGACCATGACAATTGCCATGCGCAGGAGAGCCGGAGGGTCGTCCTTCATTACATAGCCAGAAGCCCCGCTATCGAGCAATCCTTGCACTTCGGCGGCCTTGCTCTGGCTGGCGAAAACGAGGACTTTGCCATTGCGCAGGGAGACCAGCCTTCTGATCAGATCGTGCGTTTGGATGAAACCGGGCAGATGCAGGTCGAGCAAGACCATGTCTGGTAGGAGTTCCTTCGCCATCCGCCAGGCTTCGTCCGAGGTGGCAGCCTCGCCGACAATTTTTATCAAACCACCTTGCGTCAACTGTTCACGGACCTTTACTCGGGTCTCTTCGTGATCATCAACAAGGAGCAACCTGGTCATGGGGGATCCCTTGAAATGTCCTTCTCAAGCAATTGAGGCACAACGGTAATGAGCGAAGTTCGCACTCGAAATCGCCGTAACCTAAGGATACACGGTCGACGGTGGCTAAATGCACCCAGGTTGTGATTTTCGGCTGCACGCGTATTCGGCATTGGTTCCCAACAGGCATCTGATTCATATCAAAGCTATAATTACCCGGATGTATTCCTGGTCAGAGAAAAGGCGCAAACTATGACAGAAATCAATGCAAAGAAGATGGCGGCTCTGGCTGCTCTGCTCACTATTCTTTTTGCTCCGGCAACAGGCATGGATGCGAAAGGTCTCTTTTCCAAAGAAAAGAATAAGCTGGCTCAAGGTCAACAAATAACCACTCCAAGCGGTTTGAAATACACCGATATTGCTGTCGGCAGTGGACCGGCACCCCGTCAAGGCCAAAGAGTGTCGGTGC
>JAYRNY010000576.1:0-3536 GCA_041911975.1 bacterium
CGGGTGCCGCGGTCATGGGCTACTTTGCGCGCTTCGACGATGTTCTCATGGAAGCGTTCAACGAGTGGTGCAAGGCGTCAGGCAGCAATATATCGGTAACGCGCGTATCCACTCCGAATCAGGCCGACATCTTTTGCAGTTGGACAAGCAACCCTCAGGAGGTGACTGTCTCAGGAACACAGGGCGAACGCGGGTCCGCACGCATCATCGTAAAAGTTAACAACATTCTGCGGGCGACTCTAAAGATACTCACCAAGCCGTTCCTCGAAGACGGCTATCTCAGCGACGACGATATGAAAAAAGCATGCCTGCACGAAGTCGGGCATGTGCTGGGGCTGCAAGGTCACTCCAATAATAATCATGACGTGATGTTTTTCACTGTGGACACATCGACTGTCTGGCCGGTTTTGACAAAACGCGACAAAGCCACAATCGCAAGGCTGTACGGATCGCTTGCCAAGAAGCCCGAAGCAGCAGCTGCGCCTAAATAAAGCGACATTTTGCTCCTCCCTTTCAAGATAAATTTGCTTACCTGTTGGCAGGACAGTCAGCCCGCTATACTGACCTGGTCAAAATCCTATATTTTTCACTTTCCAGAGACCTGGGAGATGCCGGTGAATTTGCACATCAGTGAGACAACTGTCAAAACCATGAGTTCAAAGTATTTAGGACCGACACGAATAGCAAGAATTCAGCGCAGCCTCACGACACTGTGTGCTGCATCGCTCATTGCAAGCGGAGTTCCGCTTTCACTGCCGGCATCTTCAGACGCTCAAGAGACAAGAGGCGAATTCCCTCCAACCGGAAATAGCACTGCCAACGGTGGCATTGCTCCAGGCACCGTTTTGAAAGGAAGCGCAACTTACACTGTTCCGAAAGGCACGCCATTTAAGCTCAAGCTCACTCAAGTCCCCACCAACGGGCTGCGCATGCTCGACAGGGATATGGACGGCAACTTGCTGCCCGCTCAATTAAATGACGAGATTTGCGCAAAAATTTCCGAAGACATCTATATCGACGATCATAAGGTAATTCCGGAAGGTACTGTTTTCCACGGAAAAGTGTCTCGCATTCACGATCCGCGCCGCTTCTATCGCAAAGGCTGGTTGGAAGTATCCTTTGATTCGTTGCGCACTCCCGACGGCAGACGCTTTGCCTTCAAAGTGGACGCCGACAATTTCAAAGGCTCAACCGTTAAATCAAAACTGGCCGGCACCGGCCGTATCCTCTCGCACGCAGCCGGCGGAGCCATTGTCGGCACGCTGGTCGCCTATCAATTGACCGGCGGAATGAGAGGCGTAGCCGAAACTAAAGGCATGAACCTGGCTGTCGGCGCCGCCGGTGGAGCACTGATTGCCGGCGGTTATGCCGCAGCCGAAAGAGGCCCGCGCGCAGTGCTGGAGCCCGGTGACGATTTGAACATGTCCATCGACAGCGACCTGCTCATGCCGGCAGCCGTCGAGCCCAAAGTCAAGCCCAAGTCCTACACTCTGGAAGGACTGGAGATAACGATCAACAAGGTAAAGACGAAAAAGGACAATATCCCCGGCGGCACATACGTCAAGATACTGGATGTCGCTATCGACAATAACACAGAGCAGCAGTTGAACAGCATCGATTGCTACCTGCTCGACAGCGAAGGCAACAAGCACCCACTTATCGCGGGATTATCGGAAGATTCCGATTTCTTCTTTCATGTAGAGCCGAACAGCATCAAGCGGTTGAAAATGAGTTTTAGAGTTGATTTTCCTGGAATGAAATATACACTCGTCTGGCTGGACAACCGCTCTCGCCGTGTTTGCTACAAGCAGCCGCTGCCGCTCTAAATTCAATTAAAACTGCAAGCTATTTTCCAAATCTGATCTGGCGGCGCGGATTTGCCAAAAAGTGTTAAGAGTGCCGATTTGGCTCGAGGCTGAAAACGCTTGGCTTGCAAGGACTATTACGCCCTTCTAAGTATTTCTACGAAGCCAATTGCTTGACATCGGTCTTGCGCACGCGCATATTAGGAATCCGCAGTGCTTGCATGTTGGCGTGCAACCCTGTTCTTACAAACCATTACTAAAACTGGCGACAACCATTCATGGCGTCACCCCCGACCAGAGTCGTCGCATCGGCCACTTTTGCAGCTTTGAAAAAAAGAAAAGCATTCAGCTCGAAATCGGTCAGCTAAGACTCCAAATATAAGAAACCTCAAGGAATCGTCCAAAGCCATTCCCGGACTTCTGCCGCGTCGCCCCCCGAACGCGTATTTGGTGATAGAGATGTACAGCGATCATACAAGAATAAAACGAGCGTCACTGCTAGGCCAGATAATCACCACGGCTGGTATCGTCGACGTTGAAGTTGTTTCCGAAACATACACAAGCAGCGAACGCAATGCTGATGAAATGGGACGTATGCTAGTCACTGCCGGTTATCTGGCAGATGCGGATCTGCGCGCGGCGATGGAAGCGGTTGCTCAAGTCGAAGCGAAAAACTTGACACCCGATCAGGCTGCCTACGCGCTTAAATTTGCATACGACAATTGCCTGCCGTTTGCTGCCGCACTCGAATCGACAATCATGCAGTCCATTTCGGTAGTAAATCCGAACCTGCTGGGAGAACTGTTCTTGGCAGCTCGCATCGTCAGCGAATTTCAACTTGCCGTGGCCATGGACCAAGCGCGTGATTGCGGACTGACCCTGGGCAGAGTTTTGCTCCTTACTCAAACAATTTCTGTACCGATACTTGAAGCGTCAGTCGAATTGCTGCGCATGGTGCGTGATGGAAAGCTGCTGCTGCAGTCTGCCGCTGACGCGCTGAGGCTCTGCGTCTATGAAAACATGACTTTCGATGATGCACTCAAATCAATCGGACTGCAAACCAAGGAAGAAGAAACAAGACCAAAGCTTGGAGCATTGCTCACCGGTGCCGGCTTAATAGCTGACTTTGATGCGATCAATGCTGCTGAGGTCGGTCTGGAGACTTGCAAACCGATCGGTCAAGTATTTCACGAATGTGGGCTCGTCACTGCGCTCGTACTGCGCGCCGCGCTCAAGCTGCAACAAATGATTGAAAGCGCACTAGTCTCGCTTCAGCAAGCCTTCGAACTCCTGAGACAAGTTCACAATCTGCAGCTGCCTCTGGAAGATTTGATGAAAGAGCTCGGACAACTGAAAGCAAAAATGCTGTCACTGCTCATGCAATCCGGCGCCGTCACTCAAGACGAAGTCAGCAAAGCGGCAGGATTCTATTGCGGCGAAGCTACCGATGTGCTGCAAGCATTAGTGCAGAGTCAAACCCTTACACCACAACTTATGCGCGACTGCGCACGCTGCATTTCTCTCCTGGAGAGTGGAAAGATCAAGTGGGAAATGGCGGCCATGGCTATCTTGCATTGCAAGCGCACTGGCGCCGAACTGCAAGACGCACTGACGCGCGTACAAGCAGAGAGCTCGCAGCGCCTGCATGCATTCGGCATGTCACCGGCGATGGCTGGCTAGTTCCTAATTCTCCGGGCTGCTTGCGCTCACCGGACGACAACAACAACATCA
>JAYRNY010000577.1:0-10379 GCA_041911975.1 bacterium
CAAACTTAGCGGAAATAACGGTGTCAATCTCTGCAAAAAGAGAATGAAAACCTCACAGGCGGGAATCTTCATTGAAAATCTTAAAAGCGACTTAGAGATCGCATTAGAGCGCGTTTAAACATAGCGATAGCGACACTATTGCCAAGGGGGTGAAATTGCTATCAGAGAGACAATTAAGACTAGATCTCAAGATCGACAAACCGCTAGTAGTCAAGCATCCACTCACATCACGTCTTCTTCTGATCCTCGCTCACCAGCTCGACCTTCACATTGTTCATGCATCCTCTTATCCGCGGATTCACGCGGGTAGCCACAGCATGAGCTTGCAAGGGAAAAGTGGAGCCGAAGATCTCAATAACCCGGTCTCATCCTCTCGAGCTCAATGCGCGAAGGGATAGCGGCTTTAACTCCGAGGGTAATGCTATGTCAGACAAGTTCACCCCTGGTGCGACGCTCGTCGTCCACTGGGAAGCGAATCGTATGAGCACCTTGCCCAATGCGGTCAAGTCCAATCGGACGGACGCTGGGCGGTCTAAGAAGATCATTCTCGTCGCCGATCCCGAACGTGGCGTACAGCCTCGTCCCGGCGAAGTTTGGATCTGTCGAGTCGACCACGTGACCAGCCCCAAGGCTGAGAACAAAGGTGCTATCTTCGTTCGACCTGTTTCTCGCAAGGTCGAATATCAGTTCAAAGGCGTCTACGTCGACCCCATCAAGGCTCAGCTCATCGCCACGGTCCTGCAAGACCCACGACGCAACCTGATGATGGAAGGTGACCAGGGCGTCGGCAAATCGACCATCGCCCGTGCCATCGCCGAGACGCTCGGCTGGGAGTACCGCAAGGTTTCGGGCGGCTTGATCAAGAAGTTCGTCTTTATGCTCGGCCGCTACATTCCCACGTCCGACGGCGCCACGCTCAACTTCCGCTGGGCCGACTCCAAGCTCGTCGAGACCCTGCGTGAAGCCGAGCGCAACCCGCGCCGCAAGTTCCTGCTCATGATCGACGAGTTTTCGCGCATCGACGAGGATGCTCGCGATGCGCTGCTCGACATCATCGAAGGCAGCGTGCGCGTGCTGCGCCTGCCCACCGGCGAGGAAATCGGAATCGGCGACAACGTCGTATTCATGGCTGCCGGCAACGTCGGCGAAGGATTCACCATCCGCCGTGAAGACGCCGCCGCCAAGTCCCGCTGGGTGATCATCAAGATCACGGTGATGCCGCAGGCCGAAGAACTCGAGCACTGCATGCGCCTGTATCCTACCTGCCCGCGCGCTGATCTCGATCGGGCGCTGACTGTGGTCAATCAGGTGCGCGCCGCTCGCCGCGACCCCAAGATGCGTCTCTCCAAGAGCCCGTGCACGCGCGGCGCGGAGACCATCACCATGTTCCTCAACGATGGCGTGCCCATCGAACTGGCGCTGGAGACGGCTGTCGTCAACCAGTACGGCGGCACCGCCGACGACCCGAACTCCGAGGCAGGCCGCGTCCACAAACTGATCACGGATGCGCTGGCCAAGAAATAGTCCTAACTATGATTTCGCCGGTTCGTAATTGAGCCGGCTCTAACTCTGAATATAGGAGGCCAGCTATGGTTAAGTTTGCCAGCGGCCTTACGCTTGAAGACCTCGAGCGTGAGACCGGAAAGTTAGCGAGCGACCTGGCTTTCTATGCCAGGCGCCCTGTAAACATACAATTGGTGGCCGGAAAGCACATCGCTTTCACCTTCAATACCGACAAGGACAAGAAGACCATTCCGGTTGTGATGAACCCTTCGATTCTCGAGAAGGTGCGCAACAAGGAAAGGGCGCTCTTGATCTGGTGGGGCATTGGCCGACACGAGCTGTTGCACCATCTTTTCCCTGCCGACGCGCAGTACAAGCAAGCGTACAGGGAGAATTTCGGGCATCTGTTCAATCTTGTAGATGACGAACAAAACGAAAGGCGCGGTCGCGCCATGGACAAGTCCTGGGGCTCGAGCTTCCAGAGCGTTTGTTCGTACATCTTCTCCAGCAAGGACAGAGAAAAGGTGTCCACCGGCATCGCCGATGGTGGCAAGGAAGAGCGCAAGCCCGTGGGCATGGAGGCCGACAAGGTCTACTCCAAGCGCTGGAACATCTTTGCCTATCACTTCCGCCGGCATATTCCCGGCTGCGAAGACCCCGTTGTGGCCGAGGCGCTCAGCCTCATCCCCGCAAACTTCAAGGACTTGAGCAAAGAAGAACTCTTCGCGCTCACGAAGCGAATCCACCTCACTCTGGCCAAGGGCATCCTGATGCCGCCGGTTGTCGAACCGGAGCCCGAGGAAGAGGAGAAAGAGCCGGAAAAACCCAAGAAGGAACCCGAGAAGAAACCGGAAGAAGACAAGAAGGAGGAGCCGGTCACGGTGCCGCCTTCGGTGTGGTCGCTGAAGCGGCTTTTGAAGAACAAATGGATGTACCTGCCGTTCGGAGTCTTCCTGGTCGCATGGACGTTGCTGTTCCTGCGCCAGGGCGTTGATTTCTGGATTCAGGTCGCCATCTTCGGCGGCATCGCCTTAACCGCACTGGCAGTCTTCCTCTACATCCGCAGAGCCTACATCAAGGCCTTGCTCAAGGCAGCGGCGGAATCGCTCAAACCAGGGGCAGGACCACCTATAGACCCGGCCAAGAGAAAGGCAGTCTTCGGCAGCGCCATCTTCATAGCATTGCTTGGTGCACTCGTCTTCACGATGTGGTGGCTGAAGCTTGCCGTCGAGTGGTACTACCTTTTGGCGACACTCCTCTGGTTCGGGTCCAGCCTCTTCATAGGCAACTGGCTCTCGAAACGGGCGGACAAAGCCCACAAGCCGATGAGCAAGTGGTCCATTTTGGGTCTGGTCTGCATGTGCCTCATGTCCCTGGCTTCCATAGTCTGGGTCGGCGTGATGCTCGGCTTCAGCCAGATCTTCTTGATGATCGGCGCCGGTGTCCTCGGTCTTGTCGTGGGCTTCTTTGTGCTGGTGCTCTTCGGCTCCGGGAAAAACGCAGGCGGTGCCGCATCAATAAGGGAGCGCTTCGAACGCGGTGCCGGACCGGTTAAGAAAGCGGTCGTCGGCTTCTTCGTGTTCGTCGCCGTCGCCATCTGGAAGGTGATCGGCCCGCCGCTCACCCGCATCTGTAAGGCTATCTGGTGGTTCGTCTCCACGGTCTCCATCTACTGCTGGACGAAGATCACTCAGTTCGCACAGTGGCTGTGGTACTGGATACGGCGCGGTTATTGGAAGTTCAGCCCCTACGCAATACGAACCTGGAGAAACCCGTTCTTCCGGTTGGCGCTCATCGCTATGCCTATCGCGGCAATTGGCTGCATCTTGTATGCCATCGCGGTTAAGGCAGTTGCAGTGAGCTGGTGGTTGCTGGCACTTCTGATCGCCCTGCTTATCCTGTTGCTGCTCCTACTCTGGCTGTTCCGCAAGCAGATCGCTAAGTTCGTCCTCAGCGAGCTGTTCATGCCTATGCCGGACTTGATGAGCTTCTTCATCCAACCACCGCTCGACATGACCACCGACTGGTTCAACCAGATCGACAATGTCGTGCCGGTGGAAGCCGATCAGAACCAGATTGATGAACTACTGCCTGATACCTACTCTCTTGCAGCCGTGCTGCGGAGGTATCTGGCGGAGTGCGGCAGCGTCCTGGTCGACAAAGAAGACCAGCCCGACGGTCACGACCTGACCGACGAGGCGGAGCTCGCTCTCATCGGCGAGACCAACATCTTCGTTGAAGACGAGTTGAAACCCAAGGCTTCCGTTCATCTGGAAATCGCTCTCGACTGTTCGTCCTCGATGAGCAGTGCCACATTGACCCTGGCAGCCGGTGAGAAATTCCGGCTGGGCAAGCTTTTCGCCATGGTGCTGGAGCAAGCCGTCATCAACCTGCCGGGAGTGTCCGCACACTTCTGGGGCTTCACATCGGACACCATCTACGACTGCGGTGTCGCGGGCGAGCGCCGGATTTCCGGTCTAGTCTGCAACGGCGGCAATAACGACGCCGCCATGCTCTGGAAGATGGGCGAATCGGCTCGCAACAGCGGCAAGGACGTAAGAATCCTGCTCATGTTGTCGGACGGACAGCCCTCTGAGTGCTCCTGGTTGTCGCTGCGCAATCTCGTCGCCAAATTCGAACAGGAAGGGATGATCCCCTGGAACTTCGCTCTGGATGTGATTCGCACTCCAGCCTTCGAGCGGTTCTTCACTGACCTGGTCGGACAGACGAAAGACGAAGCGGTGCTGACGATGGGGCAGATTCTCGCCTCCATTGCCGCTGCCGGCAATGAGGAATAAGAGAGGTGTGTTATGACTGATGAAACATCTGAAGTATCACATGGCAGCCCGCCGGAAGAGGCCCCCGCCTTGACCGGCGGTGTAGCCTCTCTGACGGCTGCCATGAACGCGGTGCTGAAAGCGGCAAAGCCGCTCGATGCACTCATCAAGGCGTACGACCAGGCCGCGGCGCGTCGCGACGCGCAATTCAAGGTCTTCCAGCCGCTTTGCACGCTGCCGAAAACTGAGGAGCGCACGCTCATGGAGCGCTTCGTCATGGCCGCCGAGCCGGCCTATCTGGTCTGGCTGGAAGCCTATGAAAGCGCTGACAACCAGAAGCGCCTGCTTCTGGCTGCGCAAGTCGAACTCGCCGAGGCTCAAAACAAGCTGAAGGAAGTCATCGAGACATCCAAGAAGATGCCTGAGCTGAAGGGCGACAAAACTCTCGAGGCCGCCTCTTACATGCTCAAACTTCTCGAGCGCCGCCGCGCGCCCGGGGAAGGGAAAGCCGGCGACGAGAGAAAAGCGGTAGCAATGACGGACGAAGCCGAGATTGCGCTGACAAAACTGCGCGCGGCTGCTATCGACTTCCTCCTCACCGAGGCCGTCGTCTCCGCCAGGCATGAGGTGCTCGAACCGCTGGTCGACGAGGTCTACGTGTTGCCGGGTCTGGGCAATGTGCCTTTGCCGGTTCGCCCGCTCGAAGAAGAAATCGTTCGCTACCTGTCCAACCTGGAAAACAACCTGCAAAGGCAACAGGAGTTGAACAGAAAGGCGCATCCTCTGCTCAAGGAACGGCTCACGCTGATTGCTCAATACGAGGCCTGGGACAAAGCCTGGACAAATGCGCTGGCGCAAGCAGAAGGCAGCGAGCACAAGAACGCTCTTCAGCCCTACATCTGGGCGCTCAAGGAGATCGTCAAGCAAGTCCGCGAAAAATCGGACAAGCGCAACTTCAAGGATCACTACCAGTATAAGGAGTTCTGCAAGCACCCCGACAATCTGGAGATCCACGACCGGCCAACCTCGACCAAGGTCGAGAAGGACCAGATCGACTACCTGCGCACGCAGATGCGTGTGGTGGCATTCGCGGTGGCACATCGCGAAGAAGCCGCCTACACTCTGAAGCACTTCAACGGCAAGGAAGTGACAGTTACGCCCTCCGGTGTCGGAAACTCCGGCAACTGGGCGGAGTGCCTGGCATGGTACGAAGACCTGCGCAGGCAGCGCGAAGCCGCAGAGCTCGAAACTCTCAGCCGCACGACCAAGGTGGACTTGCTCAAGAAAAACGTCGAGCATTACACCGACAAGGCCAAGGATGAGATGACTGCTCTCTACAAATCGTTCCAGGCGATGATCCCGCGCAACGGCCCGACACCCTCCAACGAGCTGCGCAAGCTGCTCGACATGGCGGAGTGGATGTGCAAACCGCTGGAGAAAGTCGACCACGATCGCTACTAACCAAGGAGGCAACTCATGGCCACTGTGATTCTCATAGTGTTCCTGGCTGTGGTCGCCATCCTTGGTGGATGGTGGCTGAAGGTGGAACGCAAAAATCAGAAAAACGATCTCTTGCGCCAGGGCAAACTGGCCGCCGGCAAGTTCGACGAGATCGTTATGCCCAAGAAAAAGCCGAAGAAGCGCAAGCGCAAAAAGCGTGAGGGCAACTTTTGGGATCCCAAATATGTCCCTCCTGAGATTCCCGACAAGCACCAGCTCAAAGACTGGCTGGACCAGGCGGAATCGATCATCAACGAGCTGATGCCGCGTGTCTTCGCCTACCGCGCCGGAAAGGAAACACACGATCCGGTGGCGGCGGCGCTCAAAGCAGCGGAAGGTCAGCTCGTCAAATCTTACAACGACGAAGCCATCACGGAAGCGCAAGCGCTCGAATGGCTGGACACGCTGGATCGCAAGCTGCGTGACTACAACAACTTCAAGGCGGAGTACACCGCGTCGGAAAGGCAGTTGCGCAAGCTCTTCACGCCTGCAGCCGAGTCGGGTCTGCGCCTGCGCAGCCTGATCAGCCGAGCCAACGCCTGGGAGCTGTATCGTGCGCCCGAGCCGTTCCACGAGAAACTCGAAATGGTGACACTGCTCTTCGAGAGTATTCGCCACGAGCTGAACCTCGACAATGTGCAAAGCGCCGGCAACGGGTCGGTTCGTGTGCTGGGGGAAATCGGCGGTGGCGGCGGATTCCGCGGCAACTCGGACGACTGGCAAGGCGGCCGTCGGTCTCGGCGCAGAAGCTGGGATTGGCGCGCCGAGCCGGAGCCCGAGCCCGTCGAGGACTCTGAAATCGTCGCCGGCACTCGCCAGAAGCTGGTCGCTGCGCTCACGCATGTAGCAGCTCTGGCTGCTGCAGTGGACAAGTGCGGCAACTCGCAGAAGAAGTACAGGGAAGCCGGAAATCACATCAAGCTGGAAAAGCCGGCCAAGCCGACCGACCAGGACGTCGATGTGGTGCTGACTGAAGCGTACACGTGGGCGACGTCATACCAGATGGCCAAAGGTCAGCTCTGGAACGACAGCCTTGCCTACAGGAAGGCGATGCAGAGCGTCCAGGACATCCTGCCTGCTTTGAAAGAAGCGGTGGAATCCCTCAAGGATGCGCTCGTTGTCGACCAGGACAATTTCGCCAGAGACGTCCTCGTACGCGCCTTCGAGCAGATCGCAAAGTTCATCGAGTCGGTTCCCGATCAGGTGAAAACAGCGACGAGCATGACCATGCCTTATGCAATCGGCAAGGAGGAAGCGCAGTCCGACAAGGATGCCGCGACCAACCTCCGCAACCTGATGCGCAAGGCAGGCTTCGCAATGGCTCAGGCGGAAACCGCCAAAGCCAATCACGAAGCGGGCAAGGGCGAGCACGTGTCCCTGGCTGAGACGGTCCCACCCGTTCTCACTCAGTCGTCGGCGTCGGCATTTGTCAATGCCCACACGCGGATGACGGAGATCAGCGCCCGCAACTCGCAGAAGACCGAGGCGCACAACATCAAGGTCAAACAGCTCAGTCAACAGCAGACGGAGCGCGAGCAGCAGGCGGTTCAAGCCGTGCGCGCGGTTGCGACCGCGTTAAACGGCTTGGGGCATAAGCGCGACGGTTGGTCCGCCAACCTCGAGCGGATGCATGCGACCGCGACGCTCTTCTGCGCCGTCTTCAACAAGTAGTCTGATATCTACCGATTGCCGGGTGGATGAAGCTTAGCTCGACGCAAGTCGAGCGGCTTCTCCACCCGGCAACATCTTTTCGACAGTTCGCAATCATGAGAGAGTGCATTAGTCCTAATGCCTTCTCTCATGACTGTGAAAACAGTCATGGCTCACCGTATTTGTAGGGGAGGCAATCACCTTTGCCGCCCCTACGGTCGGAGAGCAGTTGGTGTATCGACTAGCCAAACTAGCAACTTGACAGACGGGGGTAAGCACTCAATTGCCCCGGTTGCTAGCCACACACGAGGGTGGACAGGATAAACCGAGGAAAGCGTCGCGCTCAGGCTCTGGCTTCTGATGCGGTTGGCCTTCACGGGCTTGCCGTCTCAAAGCTATCCTGAATGCCACGTGGACTTTGGTGTACACCTCGAATGAGGAGCTCTTGTGGCTTCGGCGCAAGGTGGCCAAAAACCAGGAAACGGCCAGACCTACTCAGTTCTACTGGGTGAATAGTCAGTCAACCATTTACCGCTTTGCGGTCGTGCCTCTTCCGGTTCATTCCTTCAACCGATTGAGAACACAAAACCCGCCTGGATACGGGAAGTCGATACACAGCAAATTGCAAGTTCGGATAATGTCCTTTCGCCAGCGACTCATTCGTGACGCCAGTTACATGGTGTCTTGCTCGGAGTCGTTGGTTTTGTTGTGTGCAGGAGGTCGTTTTACCGACCTCACGATACTGTATTGGGTCCATCCAATCCATTTGGTCTGCATTCGCCTTCACGGGTGAATGCGGCTTGACGGGGGTCAAACCCTGGAGAGCAAGGACCCCGGAAACAAGCAGCAATGCTTGACGGATGGGTCACACCCACATGGACATCTGAAGGGCTTGCACTTTGTCATCAACGGAGGTACCCGGGCATCACCACCACTGGTGGTGCTCGGGCTACCTTTTTTATTGACGCACTCTATTATTTCATATCGTATAATACATGTAATTTTGCCCGTTGAAGCATGAATAAACGGGTTGTCCGTGCCAAAGCTCTGTATGATGGAACCTGTTCTATTCATTCGGTCGTGCGGGGTTTTTCCATGGCGGACAACAATTCATGGTTCACCTCTGAAAGCGCGGGCGCAATGACTTATGAAATCTCTTGCATCAAGGATTTTGCATATCGCACTTTCGACACCTTGGACAGCAACCGCAACGGTTATCTGGAATACACGGAACTGGAAGACGCACTGACGACGCCCGGCAGAGACGCTCGGGAAAAGAGTTTTATCCAATTCCTGCTCGACAATCGTGAGGCAATAGCAGACTCGTTTGATGAAGGCGAAGACTCGATGCTCGATTCAATCTCCCGAGGCGATCTTGAAGCTTATTTCAAGCTGGTTATCGATCTTCTTTCGCCGAACTCGCAAAAGTGAGCGGTAAAACTGGCATTGAACCTTTAACTCTTGACATCGGTCCGGTCGCAGACAATCACAGGTTCGCACGATGCAGGATAGATAAACTGCTGCCAAGAAACGGGTTCAAGATCCGCTCAAACAGTTCAAGAATGCGCAATCAGAACTTTGAAAACGCGCTTGTACTCGATGTTTTCAAATCCGTGATTTATCTAATTGAGATCTATTACGAAGCGCTTTGCAATACCTCTTCATAGACGTTTCTATCTAGTTTCAGCTATCTAATAAGCCTCTCCGTACTTATTTTCTTCCAGAAAAAGCTCCCCAGGAAAGTAGCGTCAATGCGCTAGATCGAATGTGTATCTAAGGCACTCCGGTGTCAGAGATCAACACGCTTGTGATTTTGGGGCTCTTGAGGAACAGGTCGGAGAGTTTCTACAGTTTTCTTTCGGCTGAAAAATAGTCTTTGAGGAAACCTGCTATGGCAACTCATGTTGTCTTCAACCAGGCAAAGCCGCTCGTCGACTACAACATGTTCGACAGCGATACTTTACTGAAGGAGCTGATCGCGCGCTATGGCGCCGATTGGGCTGTGGATAACCTGAGAGCGTTCGGTTTGTACACCGGCAGCGCTTTCGGTATTGGACATGCCATCGAGGCGAACACTTTTCCGCCTGTGCTGAAAACGCACTCGCGATTTGGTGAGCGCATCGACCAGGTAGAGTTCCATCCCAGCTATCACCATCTCATGTCCGCTTCGATTGAAGCAGGCGCGCACAGCCTGCCGTGGAAGGAACCTCGCGAAGGCGCCCATGTGGCGCGCGCGGCGTTGCTCTACATGTCGTTTCAAAACGAGGCCGGACACTGCTGCCCTGTTTCCATGACTTACTCAGCGATTCCCGCGTTGCGCAAGCAACCGGAAATTGCCGCCGTCTGGGAACCGCTGATCACGTCAAACTCGTACGATTCGCGCTTCGTTCCGTACTTCCAGAAGACCGGTGTGACCATCGGCATGGGCATGACGGAAAAGCAAGGCGGCTCGGACGTGCGGGCGAACACCACCAAAGCTTTGCCAGCAGCCGAAGCCGGGGCTGGTAGGGAGTACCTCCTTACCGGTCACAAGTGGTTTTGCTCTGCACCAATGTCGGACGCCTTCTTGATCCTGGCGCAAACTGAAAAGGGCCCGTCTTGTTTCCTGGTGCCGCGCTTCAAGCCGTCAGGCGAGAAGAACGCCATCTTCATCCAGCGGCTCAAGGACAAATTGGGCAACAAGTCCAATGCGTCCAGTGAGATTGAGCTGGAAAACGCGCTCGGATTCTTGATTGGAGACGAAGGTCGTGGCGTGCCCACGATCATCGAGATGGTCAACCACACGCGGCTGGACTGCATCATCGGCTCGGCAGCCTTGATGCGACAGTCGCTTCTGCAGGCGATGCATCACTGCCATCATCGCGCTGCATTCGGCAAGCTGCTTTGCGAGCAGCCGCTGATGATCAACGTCCTGGCGGACCTGGCTCTGGAGTCGGAAGCGGCCACGCG
>JAYRNY010000578.1:0-1729 GCA_041911975.1 bacterium
ACCCAGTGCGCCACCAGCGTCACCGGCAGCGGGCTGTATCCAAATTTGATCGAAGATGCCTTCACGTGAAAGCAGTCCAGTTGATACCACATTCAGTGCTACACCGCCGGCCAATACGAGATTTTTCATGCCGGTATTCTCTTTTACACGGCGCGCCATGACGATGAGAACATCATTGAGAACTTTCTGGATGCTGGCGGCAATGTCCATCTCTTTCTGGCTAATCAAGGACTCCGGCTCCCGCGGCGGTCCGCCGAAAAGCCGGTTGAATTTCTCGTTGGTCATGGTCAGACCGCCGACATAGTCGAAATAGTTTTGATTGAGGGCAATCGCCCCGCCGTCGTCGATTTTAATCAATTTCTCCTTGATCATATCGGCGTAGACCGCTCGGCCATACGGAGCGAGCCCCATCAGCTTGTATTCGCCGCTATTGATCTTGAAGCCTGTGTAGTAGGTAAAAGCGGAGTACAACAAGCCCAACGAATTTGGAAAACGAATGTGCTTCAGCAGTTTCACATCGTTGCCGCTGCCGACTCCGTATGTGGTCGTCGACCATTCGCCTACACCGTCCACAGTCAGGATGGCCGCTTCTTCAAAAGGAGATGGGAAATATGCGCTGGCAGCATGAGAGAGGTGGTGATCGCAGAAATAGACGTGCTTTTTGACACCAAGCTCTTCTGCAATCTGGCGGCGCATCCAGAGCTTTTGCGTCAGCCAGACAGGTAAGCTGCGCAGGTATGAGGGCAAGCTGGCAGGAACAGTGGCGTGATACGTAGTGAGCAGACGATCGAATTTAGCGTAGGGGTTCTCGTAGAAAACCACGTAATCGACGTCTTTCTCGGTGATTCCCCCTGCTTCCAGACAGAATCCAACCGCATTGTGCGGGAAGCTCGAGTCGCCTTTGATGCGCGTGAATCGCTCTTCTTGAGCGGCGGCAATAATAACGCCGTCCTCGACCAGGCAAGCGGCGGAGTCGTGATAATAGGCCGAGATGCCCAGTATGCGAATTTTTCCGGTCACCGTCGCGACACCCCTTGAAAACAACAAAACGGCCCGAAAGCCGTCTGCTTAATGATAATCCTTTGCCATAAGTCTGGTACTTATCGAATTATCAGGTTGAAAGGTGGTTAATTTCAAAGCATTAGCAAACGTCTTGAAATGGCACTGAAATTGATCCTTTACAAGTTCGCCAAGCCCTTGATTAGTTAAAAATTAGGAGTCAAAGAGGGCTTTGAGCAGTTTTTCCTGATAATTCCTCAGGCAGTCTCCTCTGTTTTGGCGCAACGCGGCAGTCTATCCGGCATTGTGCGTTTAATAAAGTACGCGCAAGCCCTGTTTTTCTGCCTGAATGAATGCTTTTGCTATATCAGTATCGCTTCTTCTGTTCCCAGTTCCAGGCAGTCTCGACAATCGAGCGCAGATCGTGCTTGGGCTTCCAGCCTAAGTATTCAGCGGCCTTCGATGCATCGGCAATCAGCCTGGCCGGGTCGCCCGGGCGGCGGGGACTGAATGAATGTCTGATCTTCTTTCCGTTCCCAGTGGAACTTCACGCCGATCGTCACGTCGTGCAGCGTGAACCGGCCTCCGCCGACAGGGTCGAACGTCAAGGGTCCTTCGTGACGGAATTCCTTCTGACCCGCTCCGGTCACAACAATCGCAGACCCTTCGGCCCGCGCACTGAAGCTCCCACGCCACTCCGGTGACCCATGGCCGCCAAAAAGGGTCTCAA
>JAYRNY010000579.1:0-6400 GCA_041911975.1 bacterium
AGATTAGAGAGATTCGGCAGATTTGGCAGATTAGACATATTGGGCAACTGCGAAAGTACAATCGATTCTGCCTTCATCTTGGTGAAGTCCGGAGCGACTGTCGGTACAGGCGATATAGGCGGCAACAAGTCCACTTTTGACGGCTGGCTGGAATTGGCCGCCGGCGTCGGCGAAACCTCAGGCAAACCTTGAGACGCACTGGAAGCCGAATTGGCAGTGCCTTGCGCCTGAGCTAGTTGAACCTGCAATTGACGATTTTGCTCCTGGCCTGTTTGCGCTTGAGCTAGTTGAACCTGCAATTGACGATTTTGCTCCTGGGCTGTTTGCGCCTGAGCAAGTTGCACCTGTAGCTGACGATTTTGCTCTTCTAGGCTGCCGATGCGCTGATAGGCTGCCTGCAAACCTTGAGTATTTTGCGTGAGGTCCGGTGCTGCTGCGGGCATTGTGCCGGACGCCTGGGTCGGCGTAGTTCCCGCTTTATCAACTGGTTTTGGCGCCAGTCCGAGCCGGTTGGCTGCCATGGCTGTAACGGCGGAGACATCGGCTGCCGACATTGATTTGAATCCGCCCTGCATGAGCTGCGGGAAGGCTTGTGCGGCGGCTGCCAGATTAGCGCTGGAAATGCCATTTGGAAATGCTTTCAGAGCCAGTCCCGCAAGTGTATTGCTGTCGAGGGCAGGGACCGCGGCAGGCAGAGCTCCTGGATTTGCCGCCGGGGACACTGTGGCGGGAGCGGCGGCTGCCGGTGCAGCTGTCGCTGCGGCGCCGGCTGTCACCGGTGTCTCCGTAGTCAGAGCGGATGGCAACGCAGGCATTGGCGGAAGCGGCGGCAATGGCGGAAGACCTAATGAAGAGGAACCGCCTGAGTCGCCTGACTTGAATCCAAGCGCCTTTTGAGTCGTATCTTCTATCTTCGACAGCCGCTCTTTTTCGGATTGCTGGAATCCTCTAAGTTGTCCCAGGAATCCGGAAAGGCTGTTGACCTGGCTGTCTGTCGGGAGCGCAGTGGTTGCTGCAGCGGTTTGTGCGGCTGGAGACGGAGCGGGTCTGGGCACGGTGAGCGCCGGCGGCAATTCGCCGGGGCGCATCTGCGAACTCAATTGAGATAGCAATGGGCTGCCGCCCAATTGCTGCTGGTTCAAGAATGAAATCACTTGTGGTGAGGCAAGACCGCCCAGGGAAGCGTTCTGCGGCGTGATGATCGTGGTGGCTTGAGTCTTCGCTGCTAGTTCCTGCAATTTCTTGGCCGCGATTGTATTCTTCGGCTCTTCGCGAATTACCGACATGTACGCGTCATGCGCCTGCGAATAAAGTCCCAGGCGAGTGGCCAGATCGCCTTCGTACAAGCGGATCTTCACATCAGTGGGTGCAATGCCTGCTGCTTCGACGATCTTCGAATGTGCTTCTCGAATGGCACCATTAGTGTCGAGCGTTTGCGCTGCTTGATAGGCTTTCATGGCTTCCTGACGGGCAAGAGCGAGTTTGAAGCTTTGCCGTGCAGCAGGTAGATTCGGGTTGTCCGGCTCCAATCTGACTACTTGTTTGTATTCGTTTTGCGCCGACTTGAGGTCGCCCGACAGTTGGTAAGCCCTGGCAAGACCTAAATGCTGACTGGCATCGCGAGGGTTCTTCGCCACTTGCCTGTGCCAGAGATCGATAAGAGTTCTGGATGCTACTTTGTCATCCGCATTGATAATGAGCGCTCGGCTGAGATCGTTGTTGGCGCCAATTACATCGCCTTGCGTGTAACGCAGGCTGCCCAGGTGCCGCAGTGCAGCGCCTGAATTGGGGTCTAGCTCGAGGGCTTTCTGAAACTCGGCCTTGGCTGTTTCTTTTTTCCCTTCCTTAAAGAGCATTGCGCCGACGCCAATATGACCTTCGGCCGAAGGCTTGATTTTGAGCGCTGCCCTGTATTCAACTAACGCTTCGTTGTTCTTGCCTTCACGCGCCAGCTGATCGGCCATCTTTAAACGCGCTGCATCGCTGGCATGGTCGATGCCTTTCTTCTTCAGCCAATCATTTAAAGCGAGAGTGGCGCTCGTGCTTGCCGGTTCGATGCTCAGAGCTTCACGCGCGGACTTGATGGCTTCGTCATAGTCTTTTGCCGCGGCATTGGTTCTGCCGTTGGCCAGAAGGGTTTGAACAAACTCTGATTTGAGAGCCTTGTCCTTTGGAAATGCTCTCGTGTAATTCTTGATCAGCGCCTGCGCTTCGGTGAATTTGCCTTCCTTCAGAAGTGAATCTAGCTGGGCGTTGGCATGCGCTACTTGTGTGGAGATCACTTGTGACTGCGGCGAACTCATCGAGTCGTAGCCCATGCGAGGGCTGGCGCTCGGCTGAGACATAGGAGTCATCAGTCCCATGGGCGGCGCTACGATTGAAGGCGTCACCGCAGGCGGCGGCGGGATCAAACCGTTTTTCGACTTCGAGGCGCTGCTGCTGCCCGAATAGGATGGAACCGAGATGTTGAACGGCAAGGGAGCCGGACTCAATCCGCCGCCCGAATAGTAGCCGCCATCAATAGCTGAGCCATTATTAGGGTTCATGCCCGAGTAGGACGATGTCTCGCGCACTTCGGAGTCGTAGCGCCGTCTGATTCTCGATGCCGGAACGATGATTTGCTTGGCGTGGGCGAAGTCGGCTGCCTGTGCCGAAGGCGCGGAAACCAGCGCAGAAGACAAAAGACCGAGCGTTTCAGCCACCAGACAGGTGCCTGGCAGTACTAGAAATAAGAGCGCTGTTTTTAGTCTATCGCTGGTCACAGTGGTTTCTTCAAAAAATGTCCACATACGAGCACGTGGCAAACCCTTGGTTTGCCCTGGCCGTATAGCCGTTTTGTTTGCTGATTGGTGATATCGGCAACGCCAAGAATATTCTAGTGACAACCTAAGAATTATCAAAGTGGGAAATTACGAGGTAAAGCAAAGTTTTGTTCGGTTTTTACCAGGGAAAACCGCCCGAATTGCCCAAAAAGGGCGTTTTTTGAGGGTTTCCGCCCGGACCCCTCCAAAACTGGGGTTTTTTGGCAACGGACCTTTGTAAAAGGTTTCGGAACACCCATCTATAAATGTCGGTCTTTAACTTACACTTGGAAAGGTTGCCGGGCGCCTGCTGCAGTTAGGAAGACCTATCTCGAGTCTTTTTCTGTTTTGCGTCTGGCGCGTCTCTCCAATTGTTTGCGTATTTCAAAACAAAAGGGCTCTATAAATGACGACAGCAGTCAAAGACAACGACACCAGTTTGATGGAACGGGTCAATCATCTGACCCGGCAAGCTCGACTGGCGGCAGCTGTCTTCACTCAGTACTCGCAAGAAGATGTCGACCGTATCGTCAAGGCGATGACTATGGCCGCTATCGAGAATGTCGAAAAAATGGCGCGTGCTGCTTGCGACGAGACGCGCATGGGGCTTTTCGAGGACAAGATGCTCAAGAATTTTGTCGCCTCGGAATTCCACTACAACCAGATCAAAGACAAGAAAACAGTCGGCATCATTAGAGAATTTCCCGAAGATAACATGGTGGAAATCGCAGAGCCCATGGGCGTTATTCTCGCCCTCTCGCCAGTGACCAATCCGACCTCGACAGTCATATTCAAATCCATTGCCTCAGCCAAGACGAGGAACTCGATTATCTTCAGCCCTCACTTGATGGCTGCCGATGCCAGCAACCTTGCTGCAAAAATCGTCTACGAAGCGGCTCTGGAAGCCGGTGCGCCCAAAGGCTTTATCGGCTGGGTGGAAAAATCCTCCCGCTTGAGAAGAGAAACAGAATTGATGATGGTGCACCCGGAGGTCGATCTGATCTTTGCCACAGGCGGAACGCAGATGGTAAAAGCTGCGTGCAGTTCCGGAAAACCGGTTCTGGGAGTCGGTTCCGGCAACACCCCCGTGTATGTCCACAAGAGCGCGAACGTTCGCCAGGCGGCGATGGATATCATAATTTCCAAGACTTTCGACAACGGCACCGAATGTCCTTCCGAGCAAACGCTTGTCGTTGACCGCGAAATCGCTCAGGCGCTCATTCAGCAATTCAAAGATTACGGCTGCTATGACTGCAATGAAGAAGAAACGCAAAAGGTGACTGAGACTGTCATCGACGCCCGCACTGGGGGCATGAACTACCGCATGGTCGGTCAGCCCGCCAATTTCATTGCTGAAAAAGCCGGAATCAACGTACCTCCAGGCACCAAAATTCTGCTTTGCGAAATGAAGGGAGAATTGCGGCACCACCGATTGGCTGTTGAAAAGTTGATGCCGGTATTGAGTTACGTCATCGTCGACTCGGTCGAAGAAGGTCTCAACCGCGCCCTCGACATCAACTACGGCGGCGGTACCGGACATACTGCAGGTATCTTCTCGGAAGACGAAGACATCATCGAGCAATTTGGAACATTCATCAATGCCGGGCGCATCATCGTCAACTCACCGACATCAATCGGTGGATTGGGCGGCATCTATAACAACCTGAACACTACTCTGAGTTTCGGCTGCGGAACCGGTGGCGGCAACATCACCACCGACAACGTCGGCATCAAGAACCTGCTGAACTACAAGCGCGTTCCACGCCGTAAGCACTTCACTCTTTCCTTCCAAACAACGAAGAACATCTACATCAACCCGGGCTCCATCGATCACTTGCGCACGATAAAAACCAAGCGCGCTTTCGTTGTGACGTCTAGATCGGCTGCCCGTCGCGGGCATCTTTCAATGGTTTTGGAGCGCTTGCCGCAGGATTGCCGCGTCGATGTTTTCTCGGGAGTCGATGCCGAGCCTGAATGGACGACAATTGAAGAAGCTCTCAAAGTAATGGCGCAGAGCCAGCCGGATACGGTCATCGCTCTGGGCGGCGGTTCTGTTCTTGATGCCGCCAAGGTCATGCGCTTGTTCCACGACTATCCGAACTTGAAGCTGAAAGAGATTGCTTTTAACTTCCTTGATTTCCGTCATCGTATGGCAGAGTTTCCCAAGGGCGTAAAAACCCAACTGGTGGCTATTCCGACGACATCGGGGACTGGTTCTGAAGTGACGCCGTTTGCTGTATTGAAAGACAGTCAGTCGCAGAGAAAGCTCTCGCTCATCGATGAGACGCTACTGCCGACGGTGGCAATCATCGATGCCAACCTGACCAAGTCATTACCGCGTGATATCACATCCGATACCGCCTTCGATGCTCTGACTCATGCCCTGGAAGCGCTTGTCTCCACAGTCGCCTCCGACTACACCGATGGTCTGGCATTTGAAGCGATGCGTCTGATCTTTGAAGCATTGCCGGAAGTTTTGAAGAACCCGACTAATGTAGTATGGCGTCACAAATTGCACAATGCTTCCTGCCTTGCCGGTATGGCAATCGGTAACGCTTCAGTCGGTGTTAACCATGCACTGGCCCACAGTCTGGGCGGGCACTTCGATGTCCCGCACGGCAGAGCCAACGGCATTTTCCTTGTATCGACTCTGGAATACAACGCCAGCATCCCGAACAAATTCATGGTGCAGTCGTCCTATCCGCTCTGGGTCGCCGATGAGAAATACGCGCGCGCCGCGAAATTCCTTGGCTTGGACGAAGACGGAAAGCTGGCCGGCGTAGGCAAAGGTGAAAAACCTGACGCGTCCAACATCAAGCAATTGAATCTGGCCCTTCGCCGGGCTGTATACGACTTGTCATTGCAATGTGGACAGCCGATGTCCATTGCCGAAGTGGGCATCTCGCAGGAAGCGTTTGCTGCAGCCATGCCGGATCTCGTCCGCGGCGCATTCGAAGACATGGCAGTGAAAACGAATCCGCAGGTGCCGCTCTTCGAAGACATCAAAGACCTGTTCATCAAAGCCTATGCCCCCCGCCAAAGACCATAGTGATTATCGAGGGGCCATTGCCTGCTCCCAATTTTGGAAACACTAACCTGAAACAGAGAATTCGGAGAAAGACCAGTGACAGAAAAGAGCAAGAAAAAAGAAACCGGCGCAGTCAAAGAGGCTGCGAGTTTTCGCCTGCCGGGTCCATTGGTCAAAGGTGTCGATGAAGTCGACAAACTGCTCGCCGAGGGCAATGGCGATCTGAAGCTGGACTTCTGCGATTGCACTTTCATTTCAGTCGAAGGCTTGGAATGGCTGGAAGAAATGCTCCTGCGCGCTCAGTCGAAAGGTGTTTCGATCACCTTCTCAAACGTCACGCCCAGCGTCTACAAAGTATTCAAAGTCGCCCACATCGACTCAGTCATGAGCGCCTGTGGTCTGCCTATCTCAGGACCTGTTTGCTAATTAAGCAGGCGAAGTAGCGTTTAGAACGGCTACTTTCTTGTGGTGTTGTCGCCAGTAATTGGAGCCGGCGCCAATGCAAAGCATGCATATGAGTATGGTCACTATCGACGCTGCGAAGACTTTCTTTATCGCTTCTTTGTTGTTC
>JAYRNY010000580.1:0-2569 GCA_041911975.1 bacterium
GAATTCAAACTGCTTCAATGACTACGATCAAACGGTCACCACTGCTCTGGAAAAGAATGGAACTCTTCCTATGCTTTCACTGGGGCATGCGAAGAATAATTTTGACAAACTGGATCTGGACGGATCAGGAGACATAACCAGAGATGAATTGCTTCTCGCTCGTGATCACGCAGGATCGCGCGTCGAGCAAAGCATGCTCACGATGTTGACTAATAACTTTCAAGACGTTCGAGCAGCCCATGAATCGAACAAGTACATACCCTGGGCTGAAGACAAGAAAGGAATCACGCTTGATGACTTAAATGCAAAACTCAAGGAAGGCGAGTCTCAAAATGTACTCGTAGAAAGGTGGCCCGGCGGCAAGGAACAGTTTGTGAGCACCACCACGTTCACGGAAGGAAGTTTGACGGATGCTGAAGTCGGCTCGAAAAACGCGCAGCGCATGCCGGATGAAGATGCTGTCAATGCGAAAAACTTCGGACGGCTTGCTTACGAACCGACTCCGCACCTTGGTACGGAGAACACTCTGGATGACCATGGCTTTGACGAATCTGAACATGATGAACGCGGATGGCCCACGTTTGATCGACTGAGCCGGAAGGCTGAAAAGGATAGTCAGATTAGCGCCTGCGAGCTTCCGGAATGGACTGTTCAGAAAGGTCAGTACCTGTGGATGATTGCCGAACAGTCGCTGGTCGACAATGGCAACTGCAAGCCTTCCGTGCGCGAGATAAACGACATGACCAATCTGATCGCCCAAGAAAACAACATGCACCGCAATGATTATCTGAAAGTCGGGCAAAGATTACGCCTCCCACAAACTCACAACGGCAAAAGGTAAGAGAAGCCAGGATATCGGTTTAACGTGCGCTGGGTGACGACGTCTCTAAAGAGGCGTCGTTATTCTTTTTAGCCGGCAGGCGAAATAACCGGGGTGCAACGTTTCATTTCCTGCCTATTTTGGTTAAATTAAGGCATGTCAGAGCTTTCCGGCGATCCCGAGATAACAATAGTCAATCAGTCGCAAGCGCCGGTCGTCGACGGTTTCGAAATTGGCCAGGTTGTGGGCGGCAAATACAAAATAGTCTCGCTGCTTGGCAGAGGTGGTATCGGCAGTGTCTACAAGGTCGAGCAGATTCTTCTCCGGCAGAATTTCGCGCTCAAGACATTGAACAGCCAGAAAGCTTCGGACCAGTTGATACGGCGCTTTCAAAACGAAGCACGAGCCGCATCATCACTTGCACATCCTAATCTTGTGAAAGTTATCGACTTTGGTTTGCTGGAAGGGCAGCAGCCATATCTTGTTATGGACCTGGTCGAGGGATTAAGTCTTAGCGAGTATTTGAAAGAGAACGGTTCTCTCAGTGTTGAGCAGGCGGTCAGCTGCTTTGCTCAGATTTGCCTTGGCTTGTCTTATGCGCACGACCAGAATATTGTTCATCGAGATATAAAGCCAGGCAACGTCATGATTTCCACTAACGTTCCTTTTGGTGCGGAAGGCTTTGTACGTGTGGTTGACTTTGGTATTGCCAAACTGGTGTATCACGAAGGCGGCGAAGTGCAGGCTCTGACGACGACCGGTGAGATATTTGGAAGCCCGCTCTATATGAGCCCGGAGCAGTGCTCGGGAGCGGCAGTCGATCATCGCTCCGATATCTATTCAATGGGTTGTGTTTTATTCGAAGCATTAGCAGGCGCGACACCTTTTGTTGGGCAAAACGCTCTATCCACGATGATGTTGCATCAATCGGAAAAGGCTCCTTCTTTGAAAGAGGCGTCTCTGGGCAAAGAATTTCCGCCGGAATTGGAGCAGATCGTTGCCAAATTACTGGCAAAATCGCCTGCCGACCGCTACCAGAATCTTGGCATAGTAGCCAACGATCTGGCACAGCTGGTCAAGGGTGCGCCGGTCCTGGGCCTGGTCGACAAGAAGAAAAAGCAGACAGGAAAGCCGGACCAGCCGCTCAAGATGTCGCGGCAGGAACTGCAGATGTGGTTTTGCGCCACGGTGCTGGTAGCGGGATCTCTTGGTGGTGGCGTTGGTTATTATGCAGCTGGTTTGCAGGGTGAAAGAGAAAACGCCAAGGCCAAAGAAAGAAACGCAGCACCGATTGCGGCAACTTCCAAATCGGTTAGAGCGCGGGTGTCCAAGCCGGACGCTATTGATGATCTGGACCCTCCCGGATTGGACCAGTACGCACCCATTTTTACAGGCGAGAACGCTGACAAAAATGTTTCGAAGTTAAATCAGAAAAGGCTGGCGAGCGAGTTAGATAAAGTGGCGCAAATCTTGGACAAAAACTCAGGACTGGATGCTCCAAAATACAGAGAATGCCTGGAGCGGCTCAAGGAGTTGAAGGAGCGGGCTGCTAAGGATAAGACTTCCATGCATAGGTTTAATGCCACATTGGAATGGCGAATTGCAATGTGCAATATGAGATTGGGTGAGCTTACTGAGGCTCTAAAACATTTGAAATTGGCAACGGTCGCAGATACGTCTCCTTTAGAAAGGTTGATGATCGCATGCGTCTATCAAGAGATGGGAGAGCGTCTCGTGCAGGCGAAACGC
>JAYRNY010000581.1:0-2871 GCA_041911975.1 bacterium
CTCTTGCCGCCCTGGTAGGGCAAGACTTTGTCCCTGGTTCCGAGAATGAATAAACCATCGACAGGATGTCTATGCATGGCCGCATTCATAACCTGCTCGTCAAACTTATCCATCGTTCCATGAATCGAAGTGACGACACCAACATCAGGCCGATTCGCCGCGATGCGATTGGCCATCTTGCCGCCGAGCGAGAAGCCGGAGACAGCTATGTTGTCTGTGTTTGCATTCGGCACGTGCTCGCGAACAAAGCTCATCATGTCGGCGAACGAAATCTGATCGCTATACGGTGCAACGCCTTTGCCGGGGACAGCGTAACCGAAATTGGTGTCATGGAAGCTCTGGAACGCACCAAGCCCCTTCAGTCCATTGCGTCCTTGCAGCATCGCAACAACAGCATTGTCATTGTCGGCGTACTTGAAGAAGTTCAGCTCGGGAAGAATCTTTTCGGCTTCGCCATTGGGATTCAAGCCGTGCATGAATGTGACGACAGGCGCGCGTTCGGTGCCTTTGACTGCACCCTCGGAGACATAAATGTTTGCTTTGCGCTCGACGCCTTCGCTCAAGAATGAAACACGATAATTGCCGGGCGTTAATTGCTCACCAGGCTTCAGGTCGGCGGCGTTGATGTCCTTTACTGTCTTGAACTGCCAGGGTGCGTTCTCGGGTAAATATGCGGTCTTCGCTTCCGCTTTTGCCGCCTGCCAGTTTGCAAAACGCGTACCTGCCTGGTGCATGCCCACGCCCAGTGCAGCCCAGGTAGCTGTGCCGATGGCCAGATCTTGAACGGACGCGCCGCGCCCGGCATTTATAAATGATTGCGCTTCGGTGTTTGCAAAACCGGCGACGCCATTTGCCACACCGTATTTGGCAATGCTGGAGGTCAAACTCGCCTCGGGCAAAGCCTTGATACCCGGCAATTTTCCGAGAGCATTGGGTCCAAACTCCATCAGTGCCATCGTGCCGGCGCCGAGACCGGTGTTGTACAACCTGGTCAGCGGAGCCTGCCCTTCGTGGACAGGGGTGGAAAAACCGAGCAAACCGCCGGTAGCTATCGAGGCAACCTTACCTTCAGCCAGACCGCCCAGCCCAGGGACCTTTTTCATCAGGACTGCGCCGCCAATGAAGAGTCCGGCTTCGCCGATGATGTGTCCGGCGCGCTGGACGCCATTCTCTTTGTCTACATAAGATGTATCGACTTTCGCGCCAAATGCCTGCTTTGCGCCGTCAACATGTGAATTGACGGCATTGCCGATTCCCGACCACAGATCTGCGACGAAGCCGTCCGAATGCTGTGCGGAACTTTGATCGACGGCAGCGAGGGATGCGCCGTCGACGTTGGTTTTTGCGGAACCAAAGTCCATAGTTAGATTATTTTGCGACGAGTGGATTTCATTAGAGTATGCCCGGAGGGTCCCGTTATCAATGGGGGAATTCCCATCCAGCAATTGTGAGGGCGGTCTTCTACACTAGGGCGGCTTTCAATGACGCTTTGAGGTCGCTCGCGGATTTGAATCGCTCAGCCGTGTTCGGCTCTGTTGCTTTCCTGATGATCTGTGCCAGCAAAGGAGGAACGGACTCATTGTCGGTCAGATCCGAGCAGGAAATCGGCTCCGGATCTTCACCGGAAAGCAGAAAATACATCGTTGCACCCAGCGCATAGATATCGCTTTGTGCGGTAGGCTTTCCACGGAATTGCTCGGGCGGGACGTATGCATGCTTGCCGACGACTGTCCTTGTCGATGATGATTCCAATCTATGTGCGACGTTAAAGTCAATCAGCTTCAGATGACCATCTTCGGTCAGCATCAAATTCTCCGGAGTGAAGTCGCGATGAATCACAGGCGGTTCACTGCCGTGAAGAAACTCAAGCAGATCGCACATCTGGATTGCCAGATCGACTGCTTGCTCTGCGCTGAGCGTGCCTGTTTTTTCCACCTGCCTGCGCAGCGTTTCTCCAAAAATTCTTTCCATCACGAGATACGCTCGCGAACCTTCGATGAACAGATCTTTGTACCCGACGATGCTTCCGTGATTAAAAGACTTGAGGAGATTTGCCTCGCGTTGAATGTTTTGCACCGCGCGCTTTTTGATTTCGTGCCCGCCGCGAACGGGCAGAACAAACTCCTTCAAGACGCACGGCACCGGTTCCGAATACTCAGAAGAAGTACCAGGTCCGCGATCCATCGCCGCATAGACAACCGCCTGCCCACCGGCTCCCAGTCGATTGATGACGACATAACGTCCATCGGCAAGAACGGCGCCGTCGGGAAGAGTAGAGTCTTTCGTGTTTCTATTGCCCTGCAGATTGTCGAGCCAGAGTGCTGTGTACGAAGGCACTTCGCCGAACTGCTCCGCCGCATGTATCTCGGCGGACACGCGATCTGACGGCACGTAAGTTCTCACCGCGTGAATGAACGTAGCGAGATCATCTTCCTGGAAAAACCCGGATTCTATTAAACGGAAAGTTTGGGTTTTGCCCTCCACTTTGGCTGTAATCGGCACGCTCATGATTTCGAACCAGAAGTTGCGTCTGCTATGCTCGACTGACAGTTCAAAGCACTTTGCCGCGTTCATCCCTGGAATATAAGACTCGGTAATTCGAACCAGGCTGACTCTATCCCAGCCAATCCACGGGCTCGAATAAAAACAATAACGGTGCAACCAGTGAATGCGGAATCCAGACGCATTCACTTCAACACTTGTGGGGCGGCTCAAATCCATCAAGAAGAGCAGCATCAGCGGCGAGGACAATAGTAAGCTGGTAAGAATGTTGCCGAAGCCGGAGCTGAAAAACAGCGCCATCACAACAAGCCATATAAAGATCAGCCAAACGAATTCACTGAAGTATTTGTCCGCGCTGGCGGCACTGCC
>JAYRNY010000582.1:0-3530 GCA_041911975.1 bacterium
CGCCACGGCGAACGTGACAATTTGGGCAGATCTTGGAGACTTGTAGGTCTTGAGAGCTTTTCGCCTGCCGTGATATTTTAGTCATTGGCACTTTGGAGCCCGACCACGAGACCTTTTGGATCAGCTTTTTGAGATAAGCCTGTACATCACTGTCTTTAAGTCCTACCTGGACACCGATTTCAACTGCCGAAGCACCTTCTAAAATTAAACCAAGCACCTTTAACTCGCCTTCGGCAAGTGCCAGTTTTTCGCTCGTAACTTGGGGATCTCCTAGCTTCGCGGAATGAAGCACTCGACGAGCAATATCATCATCCAGCCAGGCCGCACCGCTGGCGACAGAATTTATGGCGATGTTGAGTTTGGCTGAAGAGATGTCCTTCAAGCAATATCCATCAGCACCGGCTGCCAGTGCAGAAAAAATGGAATTATCCTCTTCGTGGCTGGTCAAAATCATTATGCGCGTATTCAGCTGCGCCTTGATTCTTCGTGTAGCTTCGATACCGTCGAATCCGGGCAGCCCGATGTCCATGAGGATTACTTGAGGCTTCAGCTCCAGCGCCTTTTGCACGGCACTGGGTCCATCGCCCGCCATCCCGACAATCTGCACGTTGCGCATGTACTGTAATGTAAGACTTAGACCGAGGCGCAGTACTTCCTGGTCTTCAACAATCAGCACGCTGATAAGATCGTTTGCTTTTTCAGCGTCAAAACGTCGCATGGTGTTCATATCGCAACCTCATGCAGAATGACTTCCCAAGACCGTCACTCGATGGATATTGTAAAGAGTTTGCCTATGTTCCCACCTTACCAATATCGCCCACAGCACGAAATTCCGCATCACTCGAAAGAGCTAAGCTGGGGTGATTTTGAGTCACTCCATTAGACTACGCCCTTCCGTCGAAGGAAGTAAGCGGGATGCAGCTCGTAAGGGTGAGGTTTTTTCCTATCCGGAGTCTTTGTCTAGCCCGTTTGCTGTGCTGCTTGGGAATCTTCCTCCTCTTCGGCGACGCCGTCATAGGCTCTGTCCAGCTGTCTGTAGACTCGTCCGAGCGCGATCGAGGAAACAATAGATGCTGGAATGACGCCGATCACAAAGCAAATCATGCCGCCAAAAACGACCATGCAAAGCACAAAGTAGAATAACGCCAACTGTAGAAGATGTCCTTTCGTAATAGCCATGCTTCTTTTCAATGCTTCAATCGGTCCCATGTCCTGATCGACGATGAGGAAGCTGTACAGCCCGAGAGACAAACCCAGGTAAATACCCGGAAAGACCAGTAGTATGCAGCCAACCAGCACGGCTACGGAAAAGAAAAGGCTCGATATGGCAAAGGGAATCGTGTACTTGAATCCGGCCAGGACATCACCAATGCCCGCTGGTTCATCATCCATGCACAGCAAGGTAACCCGTGTAAAGAGCATGAAAGTCACGACCTGCACGATGACGCCGGCAACTTTCAAATACCAGGGCGCCACGTGATGTTCGTCGAAAAACGCGAAAATCATCGATGCCGTATTAATCATCCCGTGCGGTATCCACAGGATGATCGTCCAGACCACCAGCGCCAGCCACCTCCTGGTCAGCACATCCCACCCGAATTCCAGCGCCTTGGCGATATGGAAAGGGTGTTCGTCAGACATTGTTTTGCTCCTGCGGTGCTTTTCGAGGTACCAGAAGGTTATACCCTGCCTGAACTATAGACGAAAAATATATGTCAAACAAATAGAAAGGATAGATTTTTTAGGGCCGATTCGATATTCTCCGGACAATGGGCTGCTGCGTTGTTTCTTCCTTTGAAATGACGTATCTTTAAGCTGACGGCCGGCTCGATGCCCGCCCTGGAAAAGCGCCTAGAGTGCCAAGATTTACTCCAAGCAATCCGGCTTTATCGTCGTTGCCCCTCACGGCAGCATCGGCTATCGACAATCAATTCACCGATTTCAGCGAGATTCCACCGGCTCTAAAAGAGCTGTCCTTTCGGTACCCGCTGCGGCGATATCAGCAAGAAATTCTCGAGCTGGTCAAGATCAAGATGGAACGAGGCGAACGCGAGCTGCATATCGTGGCGCCTCCGGGAGCCGGAAAGACGATTATCGGCTTGCAGTTGATAAGCACGCTGAAAGTACCGGCGCTTATCCTGGCGCCGAATACAACGATTCAATCCCAGTGGGGACAAAAGCTCGATCTTTTTATTCCCGATCACCTGACCGGACATCTTGCTCCGTCCGATATTCTCGGCACGCATGAAGACAAGCCACTCAAACCAATCACGGTGCTCACTTACCAGGTTCTTTCCACTCCGGGCAGAGAACAAGAATACCTGGAAAAGCTGGCTCATCAGAATTGGGCGCAAGAAATAGCCAAAGGGCGGTCCATTTCCTCAGGCGAAGCTGAGCTCAGAATTCTCGATTTGATGCAAAACAACACGCTTGCGTACAATCGAGAAATGTCCAGGCACGTCAGCCGGTTGAGAAAGAAACTTGCCGACGTGATGGAATTGAAAGACGTTTTGCACAGTAACGCCCTGCAGCTGTTGCAAGCCTTGCGGCGCCAGAAGGTCGGGCTTGTCCTCTTTGATGAATGCCACCATTTGACGGATTACTGGGCGGCGATCATGAGTCTTTTGGTAAAACACCTCGACGATCCTATTATTGTCGGTTTGACCGGCACGCCTCCGGAAGGAAAGTCTAAGCAGCAGGAAACCCGTTACCTTTCACTTGTTGGCGAAATCGACTATCAAGTTCCCACCCCTGCTCTAGTGAAAGAGGGCGGACTGGCGCCCTTTCAAGATCTGGTTTTGTTCACGCAGCCGACCGAAAAGGAGTTTCAATTCCTTGAATCTCAACACGTCGACTTTCACCGCTTGATTTCCGAACTTGCCTGCATCGAGCCGCCAAAGCCGCAGTTTGAGCATGAGCAAAATGACTGGAAGGATGATCACCTTGAAGCCTATGATGAAGACCTGGACTCCGGACTCGATCATATTTTTGCTGGACCGCCAGTATCGAGTGATGCACATATTGTCTCTACAAACCCTCAAAAGATCAGTCAAACGAGTGAGCCGAAGCTGATCGATCCGGCATTAGTGACTGGAGCTTTCGACGATGACTTCGAGGAGGATTCAGCACCAGGGGCAGTGTCGGGTGGTGATCGCGAACATGTAGGGGCGGCATACATGCCGCCCGAAGCCGGCGAGCCGCCGGCGCTCCCGGGCAAAACATCGGCTGCTCCAGGCGAAGCAGCGATGCTCCCAGTCGCTCCCACCGCTCCAAGTGAGGCCCAGTTGCCGCCACTTACTGAATGGGTGCTCAGCAGAATCAATGAGACTTCATACGATAAGGAGACCGGTGCCTTTAGAAGTTTTGTCCAATTGCGCCCTCAATTTGCCGCGGCTCTTTATCGGTATTTGACGAGAACAGGACGCCTTCTTCCCGGCAATATCCACCTGAGTGAGGAGCTGCTTCAGTCCCCGACGATCGATGACTGGATGATGATCCTCGAAGATTTTGCCTCGCACAAACTGAAGCTC
>JAYRNY010000583.1:0-5604 GCA_041911975.1 bacterium
ACGCGCGGCATCGGTATAGACGAAGTCACCAATGCCATTCGCCAGGGCAATGTCAATTTGCCTTCAGGCGCGCTCTACGGAGAGTTTCAATCTTATATGGTGCAGCCCAACGGACAGCTGCTCACCGCCTCGCAGTATGAGCCATTGATCGTTGCATATAAAGATGGTTCACCAGTCCGTCTTAAGGAAGTCGGCAAGGCTATAGACAGTGTCGAGAATGATAAAGTAGCCAGTTGGTTCAACAAAACACGCGCCATCGTGCTAGGTGTTCAGCGGCAGCCGGGCAGCAACACTGTAGAGATAGTCGACCAGATCATAAAGGTGATGCCCTCTCTAAGGGCGCAGATTCCCGCGTCGGTTTCCATCGACACACTCTACGATCGCTCTCAAAGTATTCGCGAGTCGGTGCGCGATGTGGAATTGACTCTGGCGCTTTCCGTCGTGCTTGTGGTCATCGTTATCTTTCTTTTCCTGCGCAATGTGAGCGCCACCTTGATACCGAGTCTGGCTCTGCCATTTTCACTTGTGGGCACATGCGGCGCCATGAGTCTGCTCGGGTTTTCGATAAACAACTTATCTCTAATGGCATTAACGCTGTCTGTCGGGTTCGTCGTCGACGATGCCATTGTCGTCCTGGAAAACATCGTCCGGCACCAGGAAGCGGGTGAGACGAAGATGAATGCTGCTCTAATAGGCTCGCGAGAAATTGTCTTTACCATCGTCTCCATGACCATCTCGCTTGTAGCGGTGTTCATTCCTATTTTGTTCATGGGCGGCATCGTCGGCCGCCTGTTCAACGAGTTTGCAGTCACGATCAGCTGTGCCATTCTTATCTCAGGCATTGTTTCTCTCAGTCTTACTCCATTGTTGTGCAGCCGTTTTCTGAGCGCGCATTCGACCATGAAGCATTCGAAGGTCTTGTCCTTGACCGAGTCTGTTTTCGACATCTGCACGCGCCTTTACGACAGCACATTGAAGGTGGTGATGCGCCACCCTCGTTTGACTTTTATGACATTTATCGTGATGACGGCGATGACTGCAATGCTTTTCGTCAAGATTCCCAAGGGCTTTATGCCGTCGGAAGACATCGATCAGATCTTCGGTTTGACCGAAAGTGTGCAGGGCATTTCATTTGATGACATGGTGCGCCACCAGAAAGAGCTGGCCGCCATGGCCATGGAAAATCCGAATGTCAAAGACATTATGTCGTCGGTCGGCGCAGGAGGCCCGAACGTCGCTGGAAACACCGGACGTATCTTCATGCACTTAAATCCGCGTTCGCAAAGACAGCAATCGGCTGATGAAATCATTGCGGACCTGCGCGTCAAGTTCGCCAAAGTGCCCGGCATCAAGATCTTCCTGCAAAATCCGCCCTCCATCCGTATGGGCGGGCAGCTCACCAAGAGTCTTTATCAAGTTTCGCTGCAAAGCTCGAATACCGATCAGATGTACAAGGCTACACTCGAGATGGAAAAGCGCTTGAAGGAACAGCCTGGATTTCAGGATGTCACGACAGATTTGCAGATAAACAGCCCGCAAATTGATGTGCGTATGGACAGGGACAAAGCGGCTACATTGGGGCTTTCTGCCGAACAAGTTGAAGATGCTCTCTCCAGCGCATATGGCAACAGGATGGTCTCTACTATCTATGCGCCGAGCAATCAATACAGGGTCATCGTCGAGTTGGAGCCGGAGTACAGGCTGCAGCCGAATTCTCTTCCTTTGCTTTATGTGCGCTCGAAGACAGGTGAGCTTGTGCCGTTGAGCGCAGTTGCAAAACTGGTGCCGTCGGTCGGACCGCTTCTGGTCAACCACGTCGGCCAGATGCCATCGGCTACTGTTTCATTCAACTTGAGGCCGGGCGCCTCACTCGGCGATGCAGTCAAGGCGGTTGAAGCAACAGCGAAGCAGGTGCTTCCAGACGGGGTCAGCTATCGCTTTCAGGGAAGCGCCGAAGCGTTCCAGGCGTCTCTTAAAGGCATGTGGTCGATGCTTATTTTGTCGGTGATCGTCATTTATATAGTCCTCGGAATTCTGTACGAGAGTTTCCTCCATCCGATTACAATTCTGGGCGGCTTGCCTCCAGCCGGGCTGGGAGCGCTTATTACTCTCTACATTTGTCGCGTCGATCTGAATATCTATGCTTTCCTGGGGCTTATTCTCCTCATTGGCATCGTCAAGAAAAACGCCATCATGATGGTGGACTTTGCCCTTGATGCGCAGCGCAATCACGGAAAAACGCCTGAAGAAGCGATTTACGAAGCCTGTCTGGTGCGGTTTCGCCCGATCATGATGACTACGATGGCGGCAATCATGAGCAGCGTACCCTTGGCACTGGGTTGGGGCGCCGGCGGCGAGTCCCGCCAGCCTCTGGGTCTTGCTGTTTTCGGCGGATTGATGGTTTCCCAGCTGGTGACCTTATATATAACGCCTATTTTCTACCTGTCATTCGAGAAGTTGAAAGCTAAGTTCAGCCAAACCCCTGCAACGCAGCCGACGCGCCGTTCCGTCTGATTTTTCTTAGAAGTTTGATCATATACATAGCCGTCAAGCGAATGTCATGCCGCCGGACTAGATTTGCAGTGTTGGAAGCGGCACCGCAATATGCACGTTTTTCAGAAGCACAAGTCGCCCCCCTTATTCAAATGCTTCCAACACCAGTTCGAACGGAGAGGTCGGGAAGAGCCAGAGCCAACTTGTTGGATTTGGCTCTTTTCACCATTCTGGGGGTTGGTGTGATGTCCCAAAACTATGACCTTTGCGGCTATAGAGTCCGTCAAACGAATGTCATACGCATGGGTTAAGGTAGTGCAGTCGAATCAAGCAGGCGCAATTCACCAATTGATTGTGTCGGCGCTCGGCACATAATTTTGCCGTCTCTCCTGCACTCATCTATTACTAAGCCACCAGATATGGTGTATCCCTTCGAGGACGTTTCCAATGGAAAATATCAGAGAAGCCGCCTCTGCAGTCTATAAGTCTACCGAGCATTCGACGGATTCGGTAGCCCGCCAGCAGGCTGTAGATCTTCTAAACGAGCCTGACGTCAATGCGCATCTAGACGAAGTGACGCAGCAGCTCGAGGCTTCAGGAACACTTCCACAGCTGGTTATCTCCGAATTTGGCCGCCTCGATGGTGACCAAAATGGCTCAATCAGCGCCGAGGAACTCAAGGCAGTGCTCGATAGCAAAGACACTGATGCATTGACAAGAATGGCGGCTGATTATGCGACTAAGAACTTCTATCCGATCAATGATGCCGATGATCAGTACTTGGGTGCCTACTTCGATAACGATCAAATTGAGATGAGCGAAATCAGCGCGTTCCGCGACAAAGCCCGGAATGACCGCACTCTCGAGCCTAACGAGATTTACACGGCTGATCGCGTTATCAATGACAAAACTCCCGAGGCTGAATTAAATGACCTGTTAACGAGCAACGCATCAAGCCCGCAACAGCAACTGAAAGCAGTTGAAGCGCTGCTTGCTCAAGGAAAGAACAGCTTCAAAATGACTGATCTTGATGGAAATCAATATGATGTGTCCATCAATGTCGAAACAGCAAAGGACGGAACCAAAACCATTGGGCTTTTTGGCAATGATGACGGTCATACATTTGTGCTCCTTAGAGGTGTAAGTCGAAACGGCGTCTACTCTCAACAAACAAACGGAGGCGATCTTGTTTCCTGGTACGGTACGAAGTGGGCAAAACTCCATCCACACAGCGCATTTGCACTCTAAAGATTAGAAAAAAGCTACACTCGCAAGGAAGGGAGGACCGCAGAAATGCGGTCCTTCGACTTTTTGAAATTGGACCGGGCACTGCCCTGCATTGCCGTCCTGTGGAAACCACAACGCGTCTATTTCGCTTCGACTTTATATCCGACGCCGACGACAGTCGTTATGTATGACGGGCGATCTGAGACATCGATCTTGGTTCGCAGGCGTTTTACGCACTGCCGGATTGCGTCGACGGAAACCTCGGTGTCGCCAGCCCACAGCTTGTCGACCAATTGATCGGGGGTAAAGACGAGATTGCGATTGCGAATGAGAAAATCCAAAAGCGCAAATTCCTTCGGCAAAAGTCTGATTTCTTCACCTCGCCTGAGACAGCGAAATGCTTTGGTATCAAGTTCGATATCACCACAGCGCACAATATCGCTTGCCATTTCTTTCGGGCGTCTCAGCAGCGCTGAAACTCGCGCTCTGAATTCGCGCATGTCGTAGGGCTTGGGCAAGTAATCGTCGGCGCCGGAGTCGAGTCCGGTCAGCTTTTCATCTACGGTATTGCGCCCGGTGAGAAAGAGAACCGGTGTGCCGCCCCCTTTGGCTCTAAATCTCTTCAGCACTTCCAGCCCATCAAGCCCTGGCAGCCCCCAGTCAAGAATAACCAGGTCATATTGAAAACGCTGCAAGCTCTCCCATGCGTCGGAGCCATCCATGAGCGCATCAACCGTGTGCTTCTCATGGACGAGCACGTCCACTAACGCCTCGAGAATTTCCTTATCGTCTTCGACTACTATGATTTTCGCCATTTCTTCGGCGGCCAGCGCTCGGTTGGTGATCCTATTGATTCTATCGGTTATTGTGCCACGACCGAGGCGGTTTCACGACAACTTCCGGCTGGGTGGATGTCATATGGATCTGGCGTCCTGCTCTATTCAGGCGATAAAATTACACAATGGCCTGCGGCTGTAAAGGAGAGCGCTCGGCAATTATGGCTAACGACGAGCAAAGAATACGCCTGGACCTCGCTCTTTCAGCAATGAAAGATCCGGATGTCGGGAATTCAGAAGAAGGCATTATCAAAATCATAACGTCGCTTGAGAAGGAGTTTGGCGACAATCAAAAGACGATTGCCGAAGAGCTGCAAAAAATCGCGCGCCAGATAGAGCATACCGGCAAGGCTGACATGGCGATGGACTTCAAGCAGCGCACTACGTCGGCAATGTTGCGCTTGAATATGGAGCGGCGCCGCGGTTTGAGACCTCCCGCCATTACGCCTGGTTCGCCGGCTGCCGCGAGCACGGGAAGCCGCGCCTCGAACCCATCGAATATCTCAAGCTTGACGAGTTCTTCGCCCTCGTCAAGCTCTTCTAGCGGAGGCGCCGGCTATTCTGGCGGATATTCGTCAGCACCGGCATCATCGCGTATCTCCGCACCAGTCGCTCAAGCAGCCAGAGTTGAAGGCACTCAGGTCGAATATCTCGTTCATCCGTCGCGTGACGTGCGTGCCGATGCGAGGGCTTTCTGCGATGTTTTGAAAGGTCAAAAAGTGTGGGAATCTGGCGGAGGAAACATCTGCGCGATCAGATTTCCCAGCGGACCACAAGTGATCATTGTGGAAGAAATCGCATTTACATGTTCCGTCATTTTGTCAGTTAACAATTTTGAAAAACACGCCGATGATCTGGAGTCACAGGGCTATCAGATAGTTGGTTCTGTGCCGACGCCGACAGGTTCTGCAACAGTGTTTGCATCAGACTGCGGCAGCAAATTCGCCCTCATCGCGAAATTAACGTAGGGTCGGCGGCCGGGCGGGGCCCGGGGTTTTGTGTGGGGGGGGCCTGGGGGGGGGCCCACAATAATTTGTTTTGGTTTTGC
>JAYRNY010000584.1:0-5223 GCA_041911975.1 bacterium
CAACCTTTTCGGTTTTATGTGTTTGCTCGTGGGCGCTATTCCCGCATATTTCGTAAACAGCATTGCCAATGCTTCGACCTATAGAACATTGCTGGCGAATACGCCGGATCTGGCTGACCTGGCGTCTCCTGCGCAATTGAGTGAGGCAGCAGTGGAGGAGCTGTTGCAGCATGATTCATGGCCGGATCACTTAAAGCCCGAACTAACAGACTCCGAAGCAGCGAGGCAATCTGCTGCGGTCATTGAGGGCGTTGCCGATGCTGCGGCCGGCGGCGCTGAATCCGCGAGTTCAGAGACCCTAAATTCCCAAGCGCCCTTTGATCAATCTGACGTTTCGGCAAACCCTGAGACACCAAACATAGATGCGTCGCCGGCGGAGAAGCACCCTGACCAGCCGCAGTCCTGAACCTGCCAGGTATCGGCAATCGGCTCCCCTCCAACTATTCAGATGCCTATCGATAATTGCGAATGTACAGGCTCGTTCCTTCCGGGACCAGTCTGATTTTTCCACCGCCGACGGGGCGCAGCATTTGATCGTTGAGATTGCTTTCAGACTCTGACATCCTTGCCTCACGCTCCTTAGCATCACGATCGTAACCTTCAGCTTGTTGCTTTGCTTTATTCAACAAGCTGTTGGCCTCCTCTTGAGCTTGTCTGCGAATATCGGCTGCGGTCTGGCGCGCATAATAGCGGCGCCTGTAAAGATAAGGCAGGTTGTTCGCCGCTTCCTCTCCCTCATCACGAACCTTCTTCGCATTCTCACTGGCGCGACTCAAGATCACATTGCGCTGTCCTTCGATTTCCGCTTGCCTGAGGCCGGCGTGTTCACGCGCTTGCCGATGAATCAGCTCTGCTGCCTGCTGTCTCTGCTCTTCTTCTTTTCTCAGTTGCGCTTCTTTTTTTTCCGCCGCGGCTTTCTCTCGGTCAAATGGTTGGGCATGCTGCTCGTAAGTATTGATAGCCGTCTCGGCTTCCTCTGCGATGATCGTGCCTGTTCCATAGTGAATGCAGAGGTGATACTCGCGCATCGCCTCCTTTACTTTCTTCAAGCGCATGAGACTGTTGGCGAGGCAATAGTGCAGTCGAGGGTCTTCTTGATTCTTGGCTAGGGCGCGCTGAAATTCCTTGCGCGCATCCTCGAACCTTCCCTGATTGTAATGTTTGAGCCCGGCCGCAACATCCGATCCAAAAGCCGGCACTGCTGCGACTATGGCGAACATAAGGGTAGTTGAAAGGATGCACTTCGAACGATGCGATGTTGCGAGCATGTGCAGTTTCTCCTGGGCTACAAGCGCTATTATCCCACGACGGAGCGATCTAAAGCGGGTATACTGCTGAGCGCTGGCTTGTTCCGTTTTTCGAGGGAGACATAGGTTGTGCGCAATTTGATTCTGGCGCTGATCGCCGCAACATCTTTCTTGATTCCGCCCTGTTTTGCAGACGATGGAGCGGCGTCACCGCCTGCGAATTCCAGTCCTCAGGCAAGCGATTCGAGCGCTCAGGCTGCGCCTCCCGGATTGGTCGCACCGTCGGGCAGCACCGCGACAGCCTCGCAAGGAGGGCGCAGGCCGACATCAGGGCTCAATCCACCCAGCTCGGCAGCCTCACTTCAGGGCAACATACAGGGCGGCGCGCCAGTGGTCCTACAGGGGCTGCATGATGTTGGCGTATCCGTTCATCACTTGCAGGAAATGCTGAAAGGACTAATGTATGAGGCGCAGCGACAGGATATGGTTGTTGTTGCCGAGCCTGATGTAATCGGACCGATTGTGATGCCGGCAATTCCCAATCCCTCAGGCATGCTGTCGATGGGACTTTTGCCTCCACGCAAGAAGTGGGTTGACTATTTCATGTCTCAGATCGAGGAAATCATTCCAATGCTGGACCACGAAATCAACTCGCTGCCCAGACCTGATGGAAAGGATTCCGAATTGCAGCAAGTCTATATCGATATGTTTGATGCTGCACGCGGTTTCAACCCACCATGGTCTGACCTGGAAACAGCAACCAAAGGACCGGAGTACAAAAACCAGGATATCTCCGTTGCTGGCTCCGGGCTCTGGTTTCAAATCGAAAAATTCAAGAAGCTCAAAGATAAGCTTTTTAAGATGGTCAGGGAAGAAGAGAAAAAGAAGCGGAAAGAAGCAAGGGGAAGCTAACTTGTGATGAGATGCTCGTTTGATGTGAATTATGACGGCTCAAGTAGATTGCTGGTATTTGCGGTGGCACAAGCGCTGGCATTGAACATCGCAATTGTTCCGCCGCCTTTAACTGTTTTTGCTGCGCCAACCAGTGCTGTCACCGGCAATAGTGCACCACCAGCGGTAAAGACGAAGGCGGCAACTTCCACTGATAAGCCAGCGAATTTCGGGCGCAAATTGCAGGATGCAGAGGAAACGCATCACGAGCACAAGAAAAAACATAGAGATGATGAGGATGAAGAGCACCATCATCACAGGCATCATCGCGATAATCTGCCGAATTTTCGCTCAGTCAGGCAGTTGGAATCATTGACGACTGCACAGCGAGGCAAGATCAATCAAATACTCGGGGAGATGCGCGACGAGTCATTGCCACTGGCGCGCAAGCTGAGAAGCATTCGAGAAGAGACGTACGGCAAAGACATCAGTGTCTCCAGAGAGAAGGAGAGGTCTCCTGAAGCTATGCAGATCAAGAAGCAATTGCACGCCGTACGAAAAGAAGCATGGCTGAAGATGCAGCGGGTTCTTACAGCTCATCAGAAGATTGAGCTCGAGGCTCAACGTGGTGACGACTTCGGACCGCGACGCCATGACAATTTCGACGCGCGGCCCGAGTCTCATGATTCAGGCAAGTCATTCAGCAAGTGATTCGGTGCGGGTGTCGCATGCGGCTCCCCTACGCAGTCGGATCTATTGTTTCCGTTGCTGTGCTCTTGCCGACACCTGAGGTTTTCTTCAGGGGCAATGCTTGCATATCCTGACCGACATTGAAGATCAGTGAGTTTCCGTTCGTCTCGCTTACAGTCTGCAGGGCTCGCAGTTGCAATAGCATTGGATTGGTTTCCAACATTTTTGCCGCGTTGGCAAGACTACGCAGAGCAGCTGTTTCACCTCTGGCTCTTTCGAGCGCTGCTTGCCCCTCTTTCTGCGCTTTGACGATTTGACCGAAAACTTTCTTGAAGTCTCCAGCAAACATGATGTCTTTCACATTGGTAGAAACAAGCTCCAGTCCTAGTTCAGCCGCTTTGGGGCGGCAAGCCTCCAGAAGTTTTGCACCAATCTGATTGCGCTTTTCCAAAAGCTCTTCAATGTTCAAAGTACCGACGATTTCGCGCAGCTCGAGCTGCAGAGCAATGTAAATTGCACTGTAGTAGTTGTCGACTTTGATCGTGGCTAGCTTCGGATCGACTACCTTGTAATTGGCTGCGACTGAGAGTTTCAATCCCACATTGTCGAGGCTGAGAAGCTCTTGCCCGGCTACAACCAGTCCTCTTTCGCGCATGTCTACTTTGGCAACGGTCTGAATTAATGGACAAATCCAGTGACCGCCGGGCGGCAAGAGCTTCTCAAGTTTGCCGTCAGTGTAGAGCAATCCCTGCTCGTATTCCCAAACAGTAATTTTCCTCGCCAGTTTCAACCAGAGTTTGGTTGCGGCAGCGACTAGTATGAAGACGCTTGCGACAATGGCAAAAATTTCGAGTGAGTGCTTCATATAGCCCTCCTTTGTATGCCTCATCTTAAGGAGCTCACAGTTTGAGCGGAGGTCTGAACCTGCATGGCTCATTCCATGTTGCCGTGCGGCCTGCCCCTTAAGACGAAAGCTAGTGGGAGTCGAACCCGTTACGATTGAGCGATCGTTCCATCGGATGCCAACGCGCAGAACGATAGTGGAATTACACCTCGCTGCTTGCCTCTCCGATAAGGGCGATTATGCCATATTGTCGAAATCAATGCTCGGCATTGATGCCAAGATTTGATCTCGTCTGATCTGATCTTGGTCAGGCTTCGATCCAGACCGGTGCACTCTTAAATGCTGGAGTCTTTGAGCGAGAGTCGACGTTTGCTTTGATGAGGATGTTTGATTCAGGGTAGAACATCGCCACTGCGCCTGGTCTAATCTGACCAACCACGACTTCGATGTTTTCCATTCTGCCCGCTTCACCGCGAATGGCAACGCGCTGACCGTCTTTCACATTCAATTGATCGGCGTCTTGCTTGGAAATTAGAATGCAAAATCGGTGGGGCATGCCGCGATAAAAATCATGTTCGTCATAAACGACGGTGTTGAATTGCCCTTCCGAGCGAATAGTCATCAGGATTAAACCATCGGAAACAGGCTTGGGTAATGGCGTAGGGTGCATAATCGCTTTGCCGGATTTTGTGTTGAACTGAGGGGTGTGATACACACGTCCGGCAATCGTAAATTCCTTTTTGGTATCGTCAATGGTGCTGAGCTGTTCCCAGCCTGGAATTGTTTTCGAAATTATTTCTCGAACTTGTCTATGATCTCTGAGCTGTGTCCAGTCGAACGGATTTTTTCCAAGCACTCGATTAGCAAGCTCGCAGATGATCTCTGATTCCGGCATCATCTGCCCCTGTACATTGGGTTTTCCACCCTCAGACAAACGGATGAAGTTGAACATAGATTCTTGCGTAGTGGACTGCGGTTCTTCATCTCGCGCAAGCACAGGAAGAATCAGAGTCGTCTCGCCAGTGCCATAGAAGTGGCCGGGATTCAGTTTCGTCGAAAAGTAAGCAATAGTCTTTGTCTTATTCATGCTCTTTTCAGCCCAAGTGGAATCAGGGTTTGAACCCCAGAGATTGCCGCCCAGTGCAAATAGAAAATCGATTTCGCCTTTACCGCAAGCATCAATCATTGCGTGTGTGTCGAGCCCGGTGGCATCGGTGATTTTTGTTCCGTAAATCGTTTCCAGCGACTTGCGAATGCTCTCTTGAAGCGCCGGAGCCACGCCCACCGAGCCGATGCCCTGAACATTCGAATGTCCGCGAATGGGTAGCAATCCTGCGCCTTGCTTTCCCACATTTCCAGTTGCAATCGCTAGATTGCATACTGCAAGTACATTGTCTACTCCACTTGCGTGGTGAGTCAGACCCATCGCCCATGCAAAAATTGTGCGCTTCGATTCGTAAATTATATCGGCGCACTGCTCCATCGTTTCACGATCTACACCGCTATTGGAGACAAGCTCATTCCAATCGGCATTGCGTGCGTGGTCGAGGA
>JAYRNY010000585.1:0-7355 GCA_041911975.1 bacterium
CTGACCCACGATTTTCCACTTAAAGCCATAGAGTGTTTCCTTCAGTTGGCTTGCAGTTCCATGCGGCTGAATACAGCAAATCGTCTTTCGATGATCGTGAGCAAGGCAGCCGGCAACTAAGCGATTCACTTCGGTGAGATATTTCTGTTGAGGAAGGAGATGAAAGTCTTAGCTGGAAAAGAGTTCAGAAAGGGGAAAGAAAAAAGAGCGTTTATAACTACTCTCGGCAGAGGGCTTTTTTCAATCTCCTGTCGGCGGCGAAACGCTCTTGAATTCTATCTTTTAGGTCTTGGCATGGCGTTCAGATTTGCGCTAGCTAGCGCGCAAGCAGTACCGCCCGCTGTCGACGAGTCGCGGACATGCTCCGTCATTTCTACAAGTATTACTATTTGTTTTAGTATCACGAGCCATAAGATGAATGCCGGCGGAAGGCGGAGGCCCGCCACCGGCATTCATGGGGTCAGTTGCGCTTCGCCTTGGGTCGGGCGCCGCCGCGGTACTCACCGAGCCACTGCTCGATAAGCTCAGCAGCCGCGTCTTCATCCATCAAACTGGCGCCAAACTCATTGTCCGCGTCGACTGTTACGTCCCGGCGGAATCTGGCAATCACGCGATCGCCGTCGAGTTCGTCCTCACTGGCCGCCACCTCCAGCGTGATCCGGCTTCCGCGGGCGCGAAAGTAGACCGTCTCGCCTGTGGTAAGCAGCCCCATCAACTGGACCGGAAACGCTCCCGAGGGTCCCCAGAACTGGGTGAACCAGCCGGTTTGCTCGAGGCGCGGGTGCCGGACCTGCGTGTCATCGATATTGTGCAAGGTTGCTCCTTGTTCTTGTGGTTATTGCAAGACGGTGCAGCGGACTGCCTGCCCTGGATTTCTCCTCAGCAGGCAGCCGCGGCACGTGGGGTTTGTTGGATGAGCGCCTAAGCTCATCGACCAAACCTACAAGCTTTCAGCGAGCTGATGCCCGCTGTGGCGCATTCGGCTTAAGCATGGGTAAAGACCCAAACTCAAACCGAACGCTCGACTACAGCTGCGTCTCGACCGTGCGGATCATGACCCCGGGCGCCATTTCCCGGAACTTGATCATGTCGAGCAGGTCCGCGCTCACCTTCACCTCGGTGAGGTCGCCGGGCATCACACCCATCTCGGTCTGGATCATAGCGCCGAAATTGGTGTTCTGAGACCGCTTCTTGATGCCCAGCTGCGCGAAGGCGCCGTCCAGGTCCTTGAGCGCCTGAGCCAGCATCTCCGGCGAGTTGGTGACGATGGTGACGATGAAGGGCTGACGTGCCTTCGGCTGGGTAGCCGCCGCACGCTTCACCTCTTCACCGGCCCGACGAACCGCATCGACGTCGACTTCGCCAGCGCCAGGCTTGTGAGCAGCCGCGAACTGAGCGTCCGCTTCCGCCGTCGCCTGACGATACTCGTCGCTGTCGATGCCGCTGACCAGGACGATCGGCTTCACCTGCTTGCGCATGCCGATCGCTTTGCCATCCGCGCCGACCGTGACCAGGAGGCTGTCCTTGGCCGCGATCGACTTCACCTTGAGCAGCCTGTCGATGTTCTCGGTGATCTCGGTGGCGAGGACACCGTTGAGGTTGGCGACCGTGCCGTCGTTGACCAGCGACTTGGCGAGCAAAAGCTTGCGCGCGTCATCGTCGATCGTCAACGTCACGCCGCCCACCGTGAGGATGTGAGCCTCGAGCTCGTCGATCTTCAAGTCGCGCACCAGGCCGATTTCGTCGTCGGTGAGCTTGTCGAAGACCACGATCTCGCCGTTCTCGACGATGCGAGCGCGGAACTCGGGAGCGGTGAACTCCCTGAGGTGCTTGTTGAAGAGCCCCTCCATCTCCTCGGCGGAGAGGTCCTCACCGCCCTTGGTGAAGCCGAGCGGGTTCTTGGCCTTCTCCGCCGCCCTCTCCACTTCACGAGCGCCCAGGTTGGCGGTGAAGATGAAGATGCAGTTCGAGAAGTCGACCACCTCACCGTTGCCGAGAGTGTAGGTGCCGTCGCGCAGGATGCTCAACATGATGTTGTTGAACTCCAGGCAGGCCTTGTCCCACTCGTCGACGAGGATGATGGTGACCGGGCACTTCGAACCCTTGCGGCTCCACACCAGGTTGTGGTTGTTGAGCTCGCACATCGGGTCCTTCTCGTCGGGCCGCGGCGGCACGTAGTCCGCACGCGACTTGTCGACGAAGCCGACCCACTGCGCGGTGCCGCCGATGAGGTGCGTCAGCCGGCTGTCGTCCATGTATTCGGACCCGTCCAGCTTGAGCACCGCCTTGCGGTTCTTGTGCAGGAAGTCCGCCAACCGGTAGGCGATTTCAGACTTACCGCAGGTCGTCGGACCGAGCTCCAGGATGGCATACAGCGGCGTGTGGCCAGTGCGCAGCTGGCTCTCGATGCGGCTGAAGGCACGCTTGGCTGCCTTCTTGCCACGCGGCTGTCCGATGATGACACGCTCGATGAACGCATCGAACGCTTGCTCCCGCGGACTGCGAACCGTCAGGTCGAGCAGTTCGCCCCAGTCCGGGGTTGTGGTTGCAGGAGTTGCATTGGTAGTCATGGTAGTTCTCGTCCTTTCCTAGATACAGTTGAAAGCCTCCGCACCGAAATGAGCAGCACAAGCTGCTCATCAGGTGAGAAGGCGCCAGTTTGTAACCTTGAAGGTGGTGAGACAGCAGCTTACGCCACGGTCTGACCAGCCTCTCCGGTTGTCTCCTCTTGCGCGGGCTCTTCCATCACGAGAGTGGCCTTCGCTTCCGGGAACCGGTGCAGCAGAAGGTCAATCTGCAGCGGGATGCAGCGCACTCGCAAGGTCAGCCGCACGGCGGTGCGGTCGACCTTGGCGTTCGCCACTTCCAGACCCATGTCCTGGGTGATGCTGCGCATGATGAGAGCCGCGACTTTGTCGAAATACTGCGACACCGGCGGCAAGACGGCAGGGCCGTCGAGCACGATGTCGTAGTATGCGAGCCAGGCAGGAACGACGCTCGCGTAGAGCTGGAGGTCGGCTGCCTTCTTGAGGAAGGCCAGTTCGCCGCCAACGTCCACGGAGCTGCCCGGGCTCTCCGGACCAGTGCCGACAATGACGAGCGAATCGTCGCTGCCCTTGCCACTGAGATCCAGGAGGGAAGCCTGCTGGCCCGTGGGTCTTAGGCCTCCGAGGGTGGGGGATTGTGGGGTTTCCATTTTGCGTCCTCCTAGTACTGGTTAAGGTTGCGTGCTGGATACACGGCCACATGCTCCTCGGCGCGAACAACATTCTCCTGAGCGACCCCGATCCTATTTCACCGACTGAGAGTCGGCGGCAAAGCAGAGCATTTGCTGAGGATACGAGCGATTTTCTGGAGGAGTGAGTTCTTGCGTAAGAAGAGTTGAAATAGGCTCTTACACCATAGGGGTGGACACTCTTGACAATCCAGCGTTTCGCAATACCTGCAATTGATTTCGGAGAAACTTCTGTTAGTGCAGCTTAGCTCACCAAGATTAAATGCAATTAGCGAAGCTTTGCTAACTCCGTTTAATCTATTGCATGCTGATGTCTCGAACCGAATGCCCTTCATGGTGTTCCGGCGCCGCAACCCTAGCTTCGCTCTGCTATCCCCGAAAGTGCTTGTTTCACCTTTTATGCGTAGACTGCCCGCGCCGCTTCCTCACGGGTTTTTCACAAACGCCTTCTATGTTTGTGACATGAATCGCGCTGCCGCACGCGGCAGATGCAAGGGAAACAACGGGATTCGAGGAAATTATTATGCGTGCCGAACTACTTGCCGAATTGCTAACTTGCCGAAAATACTTTGTGTACTGGTGTCTGAGAATGCGACGAATTGTTCGCCTGCATGTCGAAAGCTCTGTGAAAATCAGTAAAGAGGATGCTGATGCCTTTGTCTCACGATTGAGAAAGACCAACTCGAAAAAGAATCTTCCGCAAATAAAAGAAGGGGAGCAAAAGAAAATAGTCAATTTCAAAAGCAAGTGCGCCGCCAAGAAAACAATTAAGGACCTGCCCATGCTCATGGCCGCCAACCCTCAAGAGCACTGGTTCGAAAGCGAAGTCTCGGGGCTGGGTGGACGCATGAAAAAAAGCTCCAACAGCTATTTCCGTTTGCAGGCATTCGTTTCCAATCTGCAAGGGGAAAACGAAAACGAAATCGACAAACGGCACGAGCCGGTCGGCGAATTTTCATGATTTTTTCGTATGCAAGCGAACAAGGCTGCTGGACTCGTTTTTTCAATTTTTCATGCTCTCACATAAATTTCACAAGCGTTGGCTAAATTGAAATTACGCAGCCGGTTAGGGGGCGGATTCAAGGGACGGTGCCTGCGTTTGGTTCACTAAGCAGTCAACCGGTTTAGTCAGAGGGATCTTCTGGCTGGCGTTATCGAAAAATGAAAACCGGCATTAGATGAAAGGTCAGGCAGACAATGTCTATAAAGATATCCAACGGAATCTTCAAAGTACTGCGCATTCTCAAACCGGCTGGGCGCCCCCAAGCGCGCACGGCAGCCCCTTCTGTCCGGACAGCGGAAGCTGAAGATTTGCAAGTGAGCGCGCACAATCACTATCAGTCGATCATTGAAAACTCACTGGTGAAGAGCAAAACATACGAGCCGGCCAAAGCCCAAGAAAGAAGCGGCTCACATCCCCAGGTGTCCCAAGCCTCGGATCACGATCACTGGTTCGATCAGCGCAGCCAAAATAAATGTCACAAGCCCTCTGACAGCAGTTATCGCATGCAGGCGTTTCTGCAACCGGGCAAAGTGAAAGAACTCAAGTCGCTTGACAAAAACTACGGAAAACGTCAAGGACACTGAGCACAATTTTCCACGAGGCCGCACTCCGCGAGCAGAACCGTAACTGGTTCTGCTTGCAACTTTTTGGGGTTTTTATGGCAGCCGTTTGCTAGAATAGGCGCACTTCAAAGTATTGGTCGGCACCCCGGAAATTCCCCGAGCAAAAGGCATATCATGGGCGATTGGGACGTAGGCGCTTTCGGCAATGACACCGCTAAAGAATGGCTCATCGAGTTGCTGAGCGGCGAAAGCACATCGCCGATTCTGAGAGCCATTGTCAATGTTGCCAAACTTCCAGCCAATGACTATTTGCAAGCTCCGGAATGCGAGATTGCAGTGGCCGCCTCCGAACTTGTCGTTGCAGCTCGCGGCAATCCTTCCAGCCTATTGCCGAAAGATGCCGCCACCTGGATTGCCAATCGCAAATTCGTTGCCGGTAAAGAAGTCGTAGCAATGGCGCTGAAAGTATTGAGGCGCATAGAAGACAATTCCGAACTGAAAGAGCTTTGGACGGACACGGACTCCGCCGGCGACTGGAGAAGATCGATTGGCGACTTGAAAAAACGCCTGGAAGACAGTGAAAACGACGCCAACGCGACGGTGATCGTAGACCGCGCCGCCAATCCGGACGACCTGTTCATTAGAGCTCTGGAAACAGCCGCCCAGGGCGACCACAAGGGCGCCATTCACATTTACGAACAAGTTTTAGAACTGAAGCCCGATTCGGCCCTGGCCTATCTGGGGCGCGGAACTGCATACCTGGAGCTGGGTGAAAACAAGAAAGCAGCCATCGACATCGGCGAGTCGATTAACCTGGATGGCGATGTGCCCGAGGCATATTACTTGCGCGCAGAAGCATACTTCCGCCTGGCCGAGTACGAGCGCTCCATGGACGACCTGGACATGCTGGTTAAAAACGACCCGGAAAGACCAGAAGCGCACTGGAAACGAGGTTTGTGCCTGCAAAAAATGCGCCACTTCGTCGATGCCGTTCAAGATTTCACCAAAGTAATTGAACTTGGATTCAATCTGAAGGATGCATATTTGCACCGCGCCGATTGCTTCGAATCACTCACCAAAGACAAAGAAGCCCATGCCGACAGGCAAGCCGCTCTGGCTATCGCTCAAACACAAGCCGCCGCGGCCATGAACGAATAGCTTTGCGGGGGCACATTTACCGCCCCTACACTTTCTGATAGACCTGGATAAAGTTGCAGAAACAGCTGCGATCCTTCGCTTCCATTTCTGCGCTCAATTCGGGCAAGTACTTGAGTGAGCCTTCCAGGTCTCGCAAAACCGGATCTTGCTTAGGAAAAATCGAACGCAAGCAAACCAGCGCAGCGGGTCTGGCAGTGCGCGCAACCTGCTCGCCGAGCTTGATTCCGTAATCGGATTTAACCAGCTCCAAAATATTCGATAGGGCAAACATGTCCACGGACTTGTCTTTCTGCTCGCTCAGCCAGCCGACTGCATCATCGACAGCGAAAGAAACTCTGGGCAGATTTTGTTTCAAAACCGCCTGATTCTTAGCTTGAAGATAAGGCGGCAGAGAAGTTTCAATCGCTTCGGACTGCGCACCGCGAGGATATTCACCCAGAAATGTCTGCCAGACGTACCCGTTGTCGCGGGACGGCACTTCAGTCAAAGCCCGCTCCAGACGCGCCTTCATAACCGATGAAAAATCTCCGGGCAGTCCAGCCAGTGCCTCTTTGCCAAAACCAAGGGATAAAAACGTCTTGCTGAATACAACATTCAAACCGAAGTCCCACTGCCAGTTTTTCCACATTTTGATAAACTGTTCTTTTTGTAATTCAACTGTCGGCAGCAAGAGAAACTGGCGGGTTTGTTCTTTCGTATGCACTGAAAGATAGAAGAGCGACATCAACTGCTTGAGCCTCTTGTCGGTAATTCCGCAGTTGTTCAAACTTCCGGCAATCAAGTTTCTCTCCTGCTCGAAAAAGGACCTTGCTTCGGGCGGCAGAAGTTCCTTAATACGCTCGAAATATGGCTCGGCCGACTGAATGATGCACAGTTGCGCCTCACCGTAATTGAGCCTGGTCAGTGCCGCCGTCTTCAAAAGACAAAGGTAAATCTGAGCCGGATTGATATCGACTGCCGCAACCTTGCACTCTTTTACTGCAGCAAGCGACAGCGCCGTGCAGCCACCAGAAGCGATGGCAAAGACATTCTGTTTTGCTTTCGATTTTATCGAGCGAAAGAGAGATACTTCCACTTCAGCGTCTTCGCGCACCTGCCCAAAAAGAACAGCCGGCCTGCCTCTTCCATTAGCAGACTCTCCTTTGCCCAGCTTGCCGTCCCGCCAAAATTCAAGTTCTTTCTCCGCTGCGCCTTTGCTCATCAACGTCACTCCGCTTTGGTTTCAGATCCTGCCGCCCTTGCCTTTGAACGAGGTAAAATCAGTGCCCATGCGCCGGGACCAAAACGAGCGACAATTATTGCACACAAGATAGTAGGAAGATTCATAATCAAAAGACCGGCGGGATTACTGATCGATCCCTCACCACTGACGATACCAACTCCGTTCATCAAAACA
>JAYRNY010000586.1:0-2745 GCA_041911975.1 bacterium
AGAGTCGACCGTCTCTATCTTCTATGAGCCGAGCGAAAATCAGTTGATCACCGAAGAAGCTCCGATTAATTTCGAGCCCAAGGCCGAAACTCCTCCCGCCCCTGCACAAGCGGAAAAGACAGCGAAAGCAAAACAGCCTGCGGAAGAAAAAGTAGAAGGCAAAGTAAACGCCGGCGTTATGTACTTGAGACAGACACTGCGCTCAGGTCAAAGCGTCAGCCATGCCGGACACTTGATCATCATAGGCGACGTCAATCCCGGTGCTGAAGTGGTGGCGGAGGGTGACATTACAGTGTGGGGTGCCCTGCGCGGAATTGCTCGCGCCGGAGTAGGCGGCAACAATGACGCGGAAATCCGCGCCTTGCGGTTGCAACCGATTCAAATTCGCATCGGCGATTCATTTGCTCGTTCGCCGGACAAAAATCGGCTTCACTACGACAACCACAACGGGCCGGAAACAGCTCGCGTGGTGGACGGAAAGATCAAGGTGTTTAAGTTCAATCCTCAATTTTGAAAAGTTTTTCCAGGTAGTCCCCTACAAACAAACTGAGTAACTGCAAAAGCGAAACGGGTAAACAGAATGAGTGGTCGAGTAATAGTAATAACGTCAGGCAAAGGCGGGGTCGGCAAAACAACCGCATCCGCAAACATAGGCGTCGCCCTCGCCAATACGGGCGCGAGTGTATGCCTTGTCGATATGGACATCGGATTGCGCAACCTCGACATTTTGATGGGGTTGGAAAATCGCGTTGTCTACAATCTGGTAGACGTTGTCGAAGAACGCTGCAAATTACGGCAAGCGCTCGTCAAAGACAAACGCATGCCCAACTTGAATCTCTTGCCGGCTGCTCAGACTCGCGACAAAACCGCGGTTGATGCAGACCAGATGAAGAAGCTCTGCGAAGAATTGAAGTCGATGTTCGACTTCGTTCTGATCGACAGTCCTGCAGGCATCGAAAGCGGATTCCAGAACGCCATCGCCGGCGCGGAAGAAGCAATCGTCATTACGACTCCCGAAATGTCCGCTGTTCGCGATGCCGATCGCATCATCGGTCTTCTGGAAGCGCGCAAAGACGAGATCACCCAGTATCGGCTGGTGCTCAATCGCATCAGACCGAAGATGGTCGCCAATGCGGACATGATGGGCGTTGATGATGTCCTCGAAATCCTCTCCATCAAACTTCTGGGTGCAGTTCCAGAAGACGAAGACATCATCATCTCCACCAACAAAGGCGAGCCGGTTTCCGGAACAGACAATACCCGCTCGGGTCTGGCCTTCCGCAATATTGCGCGCCGCCTGCGTGGTGAAGAGGTTCCCTTTATGGACCTGGATGCGAAGACCGATACTTGGGTAACCAAGATCGTCAACTTCTTCAATCCGGTTCGCGTGTAAGGGGAGGAACATAAGTAAATGCAACTTCTCGATTGGCTATTTAAGGTTCCGAATGGAACAGCCGCAGTGACGGCGAAAGACCGCATGCGCACAATGCTCGTGCATGACCGTCTGGAGCTGCCTGCAGGCAAACTGGAAGTTCTGGAAGAAGAATTGACGGCAGTCGTAGCCCGGTATTTCGATCTCGAACCGGATACGACCAGATTCGACCTTCAGCAAATGGATCGCAAGGCGGCATTGATTGCCAATTTCCGCCTCGTCCGCTCGAAGTGCTGAGGATCTGATTCCCAACGGCTATCTGCTGTTGAATAAAGGGTGGTGCCCTCATCACCCAATCTGCAAGACCGCTGGACATCTTCTCACCTTTGAATGATGTCAAGCGAAGACAGTCAGGAAAACGTCAATTCATATTCAAGAGACGGAGAAGCAGTATGTTTCTCCGTCTCTACTATTTTCGGCTCCGGCTGCCATAATTAACACTTGTCAGATAATCCAGATAAGACAGGGCGTTGCCCTCAAACATAAATGAGATATCGACCCTACTGAGAGAACCGGTGAACTCACTTTCCCGACCACTGCCTATAAACGTCGCCCTTAGGCAGATCTTCGGATTTGTCACCGAAATCGACTGGGCGATTCTGGCATCTACTTTCTTCCTTATATTCATTGGACTTAGCACTCTCAAGTATTCGGTACACACCGCCGGGTATTTCCAAAAGCAAATGGATTTCGCCTGGGTAGGGCTTGCCCTGCTCGTAATTTTCAGCCGAATGCCATACAAGCTTCTAACCAACAAGTGGACCGTGCCCATCATGTACGTGGTTAACCTGGTTCTCCTGGTGGCCGTAATGATCAAAGGGCACTCCGCTCAAGGCGCGCAGCGCTGGCTGGCTCTCGGTCCCATTACTTTGCAGCCGTCCGAAATCGCCAAGCTTGTCGTCATCTTCACTCTTTCCGCTTGGCTGAGCACGCGACCGATTCGCTCTTTCTTCGATATATTCAAAGTGCTGGCGATTATTCTGCCGCCGGCAGTTCTTGTGTTCAAACAACCGGACCTTGGTACGTCTCTTACATTCGGCGCCGTTTTCTTCGGCATGACTTTCTGGGCAGGCGCCACCGTATGTGATGTCCTGGCTCTGACATCGCCGCTGATAAGTCTGATTCTCAATGCAGTCAATCCCCAGTGGTGGCTTTACTTCATCGGTGGTCTGGGGACAGTGCTTCTCATCTTCTGGAGAACGGGCGGCTGGAATTTCTGGATCAAACTGCTCATGGTCGTGATCATCTGCGGCGGCAATTATGCAGCCGGAGAAGCGCGACCGCACCTCTGGGGACTTTTGAAAGAGTACCAG
>JAYRNY010000587.1:0-5173 GCA_041911975.1 bacterium
AACCACCAACGAAAACACCGGCGAGACAGACATTACCAGGGTCAATCAGCACGAGCCCTATACGAATCGAATCAACCCCTCCGTCCAAAGAACGGACAATATCCACATAAACTACGACGGCAGCTCTGACGCCAATACGACATACAAGAACGAACCAGGAGTGACCTACAAAACCCACACCGGCTCGGATGGGCGATATCAGACGGACAAGGTTAACGACACCACAGGCGAAAGATGGCCTTACAGGCACGGAACCCAAGTTCGCAGGGTCTAGGAGGCAAACGCGCAGAGGTATGAGCAGGCAAGGATCCCGCAATGGCTTATAGTACAAGCCTTTTTGGCATTTCTACGGTTTTTCTGGGTGCTAGCGTTTAAGAATTGCCAAAAGCGCCATGGGCGCCCTGTTTCATCTCTAAAATCAACGGGTATTGAGTCTAAGTACCCTTATAAGCTTTTGGCGTTTTGATTTAATGAGTAAGATTCTGGTAGTCGAGGATGACGAATTCCTTGCAGAAACCATCGCAGATTGTTTGATCTTCACTGGACACTCCGCCGACAGGATAGGAACAGGAACGGAAGCCAGCGAAATGATGCGCCAAAACAATTACGACCTGGTGCTTCTGGATTCGATGCTGCCCGACATGAACGGGCTCGATATCCTGAAGAGCTATCGCGAAGAGAAAGGCACCTCGAAGATCTTGTTTCTTACAGGAGCAAAAAAGAACGAAGAAGCAGCCATGGAATTGGGCGCTGATTTCTTTCTTTCCAAGCCGTTTGAAATCGATGAACTCTTATCCGTGGTCAATCGCCTGACCGGCAGCGCGCCGGCAAAAGCGTCAAGTTAAGCGCAAGAGATTGAGAGTTCAGCTTTGCAAAATTCTATTGCACAGCTCAAAGCCTGACCCTCGGGGAGAGTCAAACAATGATGAGTAGGCCGCAAGCGATGGTGGACGGAAAGAAGTCCAAATTCATCGAGCTGACTCAAGAACGTCTGAATGAAGCGACCGAAATCATCAACGCGCTAAACCACAATAATCCCTCCCTGGATCAGGTCAACAAGCTGATCAAACACTTCCATCAAATGGCCGGAGCGGGCGGTCTCTTTCAGTTGAAAGACTTCTGCCAGCACGCGCTTGAGGCGGAAGAAATGTCAATGGCGTTGACAAAGAAAAAGGCGACGCCCGAATATTCCGAAGAAATCAACAAGCTGAAAATGCTTGTTCTCAAGCTTTCCGCGACCATCGCCAACGCCGCAATGATGACGACCATGAGCGGCATGCCGGCAGCAGAAGAGATTCCCAGAGCACCACAACCGCCCTTGCAGAGCCGCGTGCTTGTTGTGGGATTGAGCAGACGAGACAAACGCAGTTTTACCGCCGCATTGTTCAACGCGCTGGAAAAAGCAGACTACCTCGTCGATGAGATGGAAGGCAGAGACGTCACGCCGCAAAATCTTCTCAAGATCAAATACGACGCATTCGTGATTGCCTGCCCCGATCCGCCGCAACCAGCATACGAGCTGGCGAGAAACATTCGCTCGCAACGTTCGAGCATGGCTACGGTTCCTATCATTCTCATCAGTACGCGCGGAAGCTTCAAAGACAAAGTGCAAGCGATTAGAGGTGGCGGTGATGGCGTCTTCAATTCCAATGAAGATCCCGCAGTGATCGTCAACCGTCTCAAGAAACTGCTCGAAAAGAGCAAGCCCAAGCAGCATCGAGTTCTAATTGTCGAAGATGATCCGGTGCAAGCTTCGGGGCTCTATTCCTTCCTTAACGCAGCCGGATTCATTCCGTATGCACTCACGGACGCCTCCCAATTCGAAGATGCGCTAGTCGAAGCGCAGCCGGATATCCTCATCTTGGACGTCAATCTCGGTGAGATGACCGGATTTGATCTGGCCAAATATGTTCGCCAGCAGGAAAAATACAACACCACTCCAATCATCTTTCTGACTACGGAGAACCAACTGCAATTTCACGTGGAAGGTGCAAAACACGGCGACGACTATTTGATAAAACCTGCACCGCCACAGCTTCTTGTTGCGACCATAGCGGGCAAGCTGGAGCGCTACGAAACGCTCAAAGACATGATCGGGCGCGACGGATTGACTGGCGCACTTACGCACGCAGAGTTCATGAACACCGCCAAGCGCATGACGGAAAACGAGAGAGCCGGTGTCCTCTACATGCTCATGCTGGACATCGACAATTTCGGCGCCATCAACGAGAATTACGGCTATGGAACCGGCGAAAAGGTCGTCAGTGAGCTCTCCAACGTTATCAAAGAGACAATTCGCAGCTACGGCATCACCGGAAGAATCGGCGGCGATGAGTTCGCGATTCTCGTCGACTCGCTAACCGAATACGAGCTTGTGCAAATTGCCAATTTGCTCAAAGAAGAATTCGAGCGCAGACAATTCATGACCATGCAGGGACCGATAAGCGCCACTGTCAGCGGTGGCATAGCCGAGTTTCAACCCGACATGAATCTCAACACCTGGTTCGCCGCCACTCGTGAAGTTTTACAGAACGCCAAGAACCGCGGCAAGAGCATGATCATCAAACGCGATAATAAATAGAGCAGGAGATCGTAGGGGCGCATAGCATGCGTACACAAAAATTGGTCGCCCACGATGCGACCATACGCTCCGCCAAATTTCAGCGAAGCATGCCAATCGCTATACAACCCATATAACCTATCGAGAGCCATGACATGTTAGAGTTTCCAAAAGACTGAGTGCTCATCTCTTGATTCTCTGCACATCTAAACGATGGTGTTTTCTAAAAACCAGACCAGCGCAAAAGTAGCCGATTGGCGACAGGCTCTGGCGCGCCCCAAAAGATGTCATTTGGAAGGAATGCTCAGACTGTCTGTTCTGGCGGTTGTTCTCCAGATGGCTACGGCGCCCTTCGCCATCGCCCAGGGCTGAGCGGCCTCGAGAAGTTTGGTGCCAGGTCTGAGCACTAACGGTGGTAAGTTTCAACTTTCCGTTGGCTGGCGGGTTGCTGAAGCCAATAAGTCCTACTTTGACTCGAGGGTCAACAAGTCCTTTACAAGACTCTGGAATCCCCACGAGAAGCTGAGCGTCATGGATGTGACCGGCGGTTGGTCGATTAATCGCCGCACGAGCATCCAGGCCACTCTGCCTATTGTTTTCAACGACTTTTCCATGATGTACCCCCCTAAAGGGCCCAATGAAGGGACGAATAAAAGTTCGCCCATTCGTGGCGTCGGCGACTTGAGCCTCTTCTCGCAGACATGGCTGCTTGACAGCAAGAAACATCCGTTTGAGAACGTGGCACTTGGAGTTGGGCTGAAGCTTCCAACCGGCAACTGGAACTACAAAGGTCTATTGCCTGACGAAACCGGTTTCAATTTCAAAAATCGCCCCGTATATCCGCCTGCTGTAATGCCGGGCGACGGGGGAGTCGGCGTGCTGGTCGGCTATCAAGCCTACAAGTCATTTTTGCAGCCGCGTTTTCTAACAAACTTTTCCGTCTTCACGTCCGGCAATTATTTGATCAATCCGCGCAATCAGAATGGCACACCGTCCATGGTGGCAAGCCTAGGTGTTCCTCTCACACCAAATTTTGCAAATGTTCTGACAAACTCCGTCCCCGACACTTACAACATCCAGGCGGGCATCAACTGGAGACCGCCTGGTGTCTGGGACAAGCCTAAATTGAAAGGACTGCGCTTTCGCTGCACGTACAACTGGGAAGGACTCAAGGCCCGGGACCTGATCGGGGGCAACGACGGATTTCGCCAGTCCGGTTATACGATGTCCGCCGGACCCGGACTCGTATGGGTAAAAGGACGCGATATATTCCTCGTTGACGTGCCGATTACGTTTACACAGCACATCAACCCCAATCAGTCGCTATTGCCAGGGCTTCCCGGACCGCCCGTCAACGGAATTGCGACACCAGCCCCTGTCAATTTCCGGCGCCAAATGGGTCTGGTCGCTCCCGTGGCGCTCTCTATGCGCTACATCCGCACGTTTTGACTTGAGCTTCGTGCCGGCGCATTGCCCGCTCAAAAACTCTTGAGGTCGCAAATGATACGCCCCTACAACGAAGGCAAACTTATGCGGTCCTTACGTTCAAACTTTCCAACACTGCCGACAAGTCACGCTTCACGTCAGCCATAGACGCAGGTCGGTCGATTGAATCTTTGGCAAGCATCCGCTCTACGAGATCAAAAAGTGCTGGTGGAACATCGAGCCCTTTAGCAAATGGCTTCAAGTCCCCGCTTATATGAAGATTGAAGGTCTCCATAAATGTCTTGCCGCGAAAAGGCACGTTTCCCGACAAGCATTCATAAATGACGCAACCCAATCCGTAAATGTCAGTGCGCGCGTCGATTGTATTACCCAGGCATTGCTCCGGGCTCATATACAGCGGACTTCCGAAAGCTTCGCCTGTTTGAGACAGTTTTTGATCGTCGCTGTCCAGTATACGCGCCAGTCCAAAATCTACGACCTTCGCAACTTCGCCGCCACTGTCGGTCGGAGTCATCATGATGTTGCTGGGCTTGATATCACGATGCACGATGCTTTCCTGATGCGCGTGCTGAAGCCCGTCTGCAACTTGAATCATTATCTCGATTGTGCGCTTTGGCGACAGCCGTTTTTCCTCGTTCAAGAGCTGGTCGAGCGACTGACCCTGAAGAAATTCCATCACGAGATAAGGCACGCCTTCGATGATGCTGCACTCAGTAACCGAACACAGATTCGGATGCTGCAGGCGCGCCATCGCCTTTCCTTCGCGTTGAAAGCGCATCACGCTATCGGAATTCGCCACCAATTGCGCTTGCAAAAACTTCATTGCCAGAGTCTTGCTCAGAATTAAGTGTTCGACTTTGTAGACGGTGCTCATGCCGCCGCGGCCAAGGAACTCGAGCACTTTGTAGCGCCCTTCGAGCACCTGGCCGATCAACGCGTCATGAATAACCAGCCTCGTATCATCAAATGGGCAGACTTTTGTATGCGCTTCGAATTCTTTATTGCATTTCGAGCATTTGGCCATGCGCCAGGCTTTGCCGGATAAACCACCGAGACTTGAACCCTCCTGGCTCTTCGAAAACTGATGGGAAAGTTCTTGCAGCCTTTGCTCTGTATTGCGCCGCATGTTTTGCTCGTTTTTGTAAGCAAAGACAAATTGCGACAAGA
>JAYRNY010000588.1:0-3996 GCA_041911975.1 bacterium
ATAATCTCTTTGGTTTCGCCCCCAAATTGCCAACATCTCCCGATAAATTTCCTATATCCCTTCTAAACTCCATCCTCATACGACGCTTCTCGCCCCCACAGAAGCCACCCACTCCTCCACCCCCCACATATAGAGGTGCTGCATGAGCGGCAAATTTGACACGGCTGTTGAGCCGAGCGGTTTTGACACACTTACATTCGCCAAAGCCGGCGACCATTTCGACAATACGACTGTGGGCGAAGCTGTGGGTGCAGCTTATGGTAAGCATGCCGCTGCGGTTATTGAGAAAGGGTCCAACACCAGCGCCGCTTATTTGACTGACTTCCAAATCACGGGAGTCGACGATAAAGCTACTTCCATTGCCGTAATCGCCTCCAAGCCTCTGGCTCCGAAACTGGAAGCGGCGGTCGACAAAATCGAGAAGGCTGCCAATGGCGGCTTGACAGGCATTGGTACCGATGAAGCTGGTATGTGGGATGCGATTGCTCCCCTCAACGAAAAAGAGTTTGAGCTGGTCAACGAGCGTTTCGCTCAGAAATATGGAAAGGATCATGGCTGGTTTGGCAAAAGATGGGATGTTAGGAGCGAGATGATCGACGAACTTGGCTCAGTCGATCTCGCGCGTTTCGATCGCATGATTGCTGATAAGAAGAGAAACGACGTGCCGCAAGAATTTAGAACTAGCGGACAATCGCTGCTTTCGCCTGATGCCAACTTGAAGGTCGGCGAACTGAATCGAGTCAAGCTCGCTGACGGTCGAGACTACGACGTGTACATTCCGAGGAACGCTGACAGCCGCGCTCCCGTGATGGTGGCGATGGGCGGCGCCGGTATGGGCGACATGAAAGGCGTCATGGCTACGGAATCCGGATTGACTATTGAAGCGGAAAAGACCGGCTCGATTGTTGTTTTTGCCAATCCGAAGCCCAGAGTTCTCGATGGATCATATGGCGCTGAAAGCTCGACGTGGAACACGCCCGGTCGCTCCAATATGCCCGCGCAAGTCGATGGTTCATATGACGACCGCGTTTATGTGGACAATGTCTTGAAAGATCTGCGCGGAAAAAGCAGAATGGCCGACAAAGTAGGTTTGATTGGATTCTCCGATGGAGCGCGCTTCGCTGAAGTTTACGCTGCGGATCGTCCCGACAAAGTCGCCGGGGTAGTAGCTATGAGCGGCACATGGATGGACGGTGACCGGGCGCCTGAAAAGGCGGTACCGATCATGATCGTGCACGGCGACAAGGACGGGATACTGCCATACAACGGTGGAGCAGGCAGCACGTCCGAGTGGGTCATGGTTCCGACCAATCTCGATAAGTCCAAACCATTCATGCAAGCCAAGGTCTGGAGCGCAGCCGGTGGTGGAGACGGCCATGTATCTTCCAGCGTTGAAAAGGACGGCGTGCGAGAAAACACCTATGCTGCCGGTTCATCGGTGGTGAAGGAGTACATCGTGCGCGGAGCCGACCATGGCGTTCATGATTACAAAAACAACGGCTCTCGCATCTGGCAATGGGCGCTTGGACAGCCGGATTTGAAACAAGACATGGTAACGAAAGGCGCTGGTTTCTTGAAGAACTACATAGTGCGCGATTTGCGCAGCTGATTGTGCTGTAAAGCATGCAACGTTTTTAGGGCGTATTTACCGCATCGCGTTTTAAGAACTTTTTGAAAGTTTTCTCCATACAATTTCCGCCATCAGACACACAGTTTCTAATGGATGGAAAGGCGATGAATTCACAAGTTTCTGGTTCTCTTGAAAGTGGCAAAATTGCGCTTGGTGAAACGAGAGCCCAATCGGCCGGTGAGCAAAACGCCGGATTTGCAGAAAATGTCGGCAAGTTTATACACGAACATTCGTATATGACAGCTGCGGCCGGTGCCGTTGCCGCTGTCGGCGTCCTTGCCTTGACTAAAGGAAAGATGGCGGCAACGAGCGCCGATTTGTTAGCGCCTGTCGTCAGGAATGTGTCGAGCGAATCGGCTTTGCTGCGTGAAGCAGGAGCCGTACTGTCCACTCAGAAAGGTTCTCTTGCTGTCCTTGGTAAAAGCGCTTTGCCTGAAGCAGGGCAGGTAGTAACCAAACCTACGTTATTGTCATACATAACAGCCGAGTCTTCCGCTACGCGGGTTGCGATTAAGTCGATGGATAGCGGGGCTGCGCTTGAGAATGTGCGTTCAATTGGATTTACGCCAGCGACTGACGCAGGTATCAGGCCAGCGATAGGTTCCGTGCGACCACTGGCAAGTGCCGAGAAATCAAAACTGGAAGTTGCTGCACGATCGATTGCTGTCGACATTGGGACAGGCGAGCGAGTAGCTTTTGATATTAGCAATGCTGGCCCAATGGAATTCGCAAGAGTGGATCTAACACGGGTCCTAGCCCGCCGTCCGAATGAATTTTATAAACAAGAGTATTTGCTAGGTGGTGGTGATCCGGCAAAATACGACTCTTTTGGTTACTTCATATCACGTCCAGAAGTACAGCAGGCAGGCTCGTTTCATACGAAATTTCCGCCTTCTATGTTTTCCAAAGACCTTTCGCCGTTCGCTTTAAGAGTCAGCGGTGACGTTAAGGCGCCGGCCGCCCTCCTCAGTCGAGAAGGGTTCGTATCTCACCTGCTGATTCCACCTGGTGCTTCCAATGCACAAGTTTCCGAAGCCATGGTCAGTGCTTTGAGCGCAGAAAGGGTTCTCAGTTGGCCTGCTGCTCAGGAGGCGAGTCTCATTGTGAAGAAGTCCGCTCCCGGTTTCTTGCCGAGAATGACAGAAGCGCCAGCAGAGTCGATGCAGGATATGATGAGACACGCTATACAGGGGTCTAGCGACTGGATAAGAGGGGCTCGCGGCAATTCATATACTCGATTCCTGAGAGATTTGGAAGGGGACTTCACCAAAGGAGATCGAACGATGTTGCACAAGCTATTTACAGGCGAAAGAGTGCGGTGGAAAGATATCGCCATGGGCGAGCGGGTCTCCCGATCCATGTTTTGACCAGATCGACTCGTCAGGTGTTTACGACTTTGCCCAAATTGCCCTCTAGTATGTCGGTAAGACAGCTGAGGGCATTTCTAGATCGGATTCGGTTTGACCGTTGACACTGTCTTCCCTGACCCTATTCGAAGGAACTACTGAATGTTAGGCGGTCTTTCCGTTGCTACAAACGGTTATGAGCGGCTAGTTGGAGCATCTCTAGCTGGCGTGGAAGATGGCATAAGCTCCTCCAAGCTCTGCGAAATCCGTGCTGCCGACAAACAAATAGTCGGAAACCTCTCCGATTAGTAAAACAAGTTCACCGCGACGATTGAAGGGGAGCTGTTTCTGGCTCCCCTTCAACATTTGGCTCCTTTGTTTGTAGACGAAATCGACTCAGCTGAATAAATTAGCGTCGCGCGCGGAAGCAACCAACCAGTTGATGCAGCCTGGTGTTGCCAGTCCTCCTGTCACTCCACCCATTCCAAAGATGACACTCTTCATTGCGTCTTGAACACCGGCAGCCATCTTCATGAAGCCGAAGATCATGGTCGGACCGCCCCAGGCAATTCCAAGAATTTCCATACCGTTGGCAATGATGTTCAACAAAGCTTCGAGGTTTGCCAGGTTGTTCACTCGCACCGTGCCTGCCGTATTGACGCCTGTGATGTATGTTGCATCGGAACCCTGAGGACCAATGGTGCCATTGGTTGCACCTTGCAGTGTCGGCGCATTGCTGTCCATTGATTGATACGTTTGCGAGCCTGTATTGCTTTGCCGGCTTCCGCCATCAATGGAGCTCATCATACCTTCGCTACCGGCGGACGAGAATTGGTCTCCTTGCGCTTGCGCGAATGCTGGAGTACTGAGGGAAATTGCGCACAGAAGTGAAAGTCCAAGTGATGCCTTGGAGATTTGTCGGAACATATGAAATCCTCCGGTAGTAATGATTCAAGAACACTAGTAAAAGAGAGAACCTGTCAAACGGACAGTCCCTTAGTATCGGCGTGGTCGGCGTAT
>JAYRNY010000589.1:0-2489 GCA_041911975.1 bacterium
CATGGAGCGCCTGCAATTGCAGATGGAGCGCATGCCCTGCGCCTGCATTCTGCAAGACGCAGATTTCAATATCATTTATTGGAACCCCGTCGCCACGCAGATATTCGGCTACAGCGCCGAAGAAGCCGTCGGCAAACATCCCAGCGATCTGATTATTCCCCCAGCCAGATTGGAATTCATTACCAAGGAGATTTTCCCTCGCCTGAGAGAAGGCGACATGACCTGCAACGGCGAAAGCGACAACTGCACAAAGATGGTCGCACCATACGCTGCAACTGGCTGAACACGCCGCTTCTAGCGCCGGACGGCAGCTTCAACGGTACCATGTCGATGGTTCAGGACATTACCGAAATGGCCCGCGAGCAGGAGCAACTGCGCGCCTCAGAAGCCAATTATAGAGAGATTTTCGATGCGCTGAACGACTGCATCTTCGTGCATGATTTGAAAACAGGCAGCATTCTGCACGTCAACAAACGAGTGGAAGCCCTTTACGGATACACTCGCGACGAAATGATGAAGCTGAATATCGGTGTCATCAGCATGGGCAAGTCGCCCTACACGCAAGCCGAAGCCGAAGAGAAAATCCGCCTGGCCCGCGAGGAAGGACCGCAGGTATTCGAGTGGCTCTGCAAAACACGCGACGGCAAGCTGATGTGGGTCGAAGTGCACCTGGCACGAGTCAATCTCGTCGGTGAAGACAGAATTCTAGCCATTGTTCGCGACATCGACAAACGCAAGCGAGAGCAGCTGGCCATTGCCGACAGCGAGAAAATCAAAAGTCAGATTATTGAAAATGCGCAGAACGCTGTCTTTGCCTGCGACAAAAATCTTGAGGTAAAGATGTGGAATCCAATGGCTGAAAAGCTCTTCGGCTATTCAACTCAAAAGGCTCTGGGAGCCAAACTCAGCTCACTCATTGTCGCCCCGGCCAATCGCGGAGCTTTTGAAGAACTGCTGGCTAAGTTTGTGAAAAACCAGGATCAAGCATCGCAAAACAAGCTATCAAAACTAACTGCGCAAAACAAGAAGAAAGAAGAACTGGCGCTCAAGATGCACGTGTTCGCGGCAGAAGCTGGCGAAACCACGCTCTTTTGCATAATCGTCGCCAACACGGCCGCATTGCTCGCCGACTGAGTGAAAGCGAGGTGGTGCATGCGCCTCTGCGAAAAACAACCATATAACGATATCGTATAGTATAACTAGCAGAAAAAGATGATCATCATGCAATCAGCATTGCTGCTGGATTGCATGATGATCGAAAGTCTCTGTCGGGCAGACTGATCTATGCGCTTACTTCGACGGCGTAGCGGCTGTCTGGCCTTCGGTCTTTCCGGTGCGGTTGCGCCAGAGCACGCCGGGGATGGACCCAGCGGCAAAAGCAGCATGAAGACCAGGGAACAGGACGAAGAAGCTGAACTGCCAGAAGCAGACCAAGGTCATCGCCAGTGCCACGGCCCACATCACGTAGAAGCCGACATAGCCGGAACCGAGCGGAATGAAAAGCAGTTTGGCTTTAGCCGTCTGCAAGTCATTCTTGCTGTCCTTCTTTGCCAGCACATTGATGGTAAACCCGGTCGCCGCAAAGCAGAGAGCCGAGTAGAACAGAGCAACGTGCTGAGCAAGCGAACCCACTGCATAGTGGGAGGGGACCCACAAGAGAGCCACAGCCGCCAGAGCGAAGAAGTAGACGGACAGCCCCATTCCGTCGTAGGACGGAGCGGGCGGCTCAGGAAGATCGGCGCCGAAAGCGATGGATTCGATTTCGGCGTTCTTGAAAGTCCGCTTCACAACTCTCACCGTAACAGGGTCGGTCATCGGGGAAAGAGTCATGGCGCGAGCATGCGAAATCTCCGCCATGATTTCCCCGTGACCGGGGACATCGACGAAGACCAGCGCATACAGGCGATGGTGCTCGAACACCGTCTTCGTGTACGAGCGGCAAGTTGCAGCGCCCTCGTAGAGGACCTGCTTGCCGGTGAAGTAAAGGCGATAGACGAGGATCGGCGCCAGGAAGGCAACCAGACCTGCCAGGGCGAGAGCGATACTCATAGTTGTTACTCCAGTCTTGCAGCAGGCGATGAGAACGAGCCCCATCCCCTGCAATCTTTTTCTTGCAGCTCGAGTTGCTATCTCAGCAGCCTGAGCCTACGTGCGATGAGATACGACGATTAGTCGCGCCCGGGCAGCCGATCGCGCAGCGATGCGGGCACGAGCGCGAGGAGGAAACCGTCGATGGCCGCCTGATTCTTGTGATACTTCACGCCCGCCCAGATCACGCCGATACCGAAGAAGGTGAGCGCGAACGGGAAGAAAATCGAGCCGGTGAGCAGGGACGCGACGTGGCCCAGGTAATAGAGCACGCCCATCGAGCCGAAGACGAGGAAGACGCGGCGGTTGAGAAGCACGGAACCGAACATCAACCCGATGTTGATGAGGGCATAGATGCCCTTGTTCCACTCACCACCGGCGTCCATCAGCGACAGCGAACC
>JAYRNY010000590.1:0-2619 GCA_041911975.1 bacterium
CAGCAAAATCTAAAGGAGAATATGTAATGGCAGTAGCTACAAAAGAGAAAGAGAAGTCCGCGCCCGAAAAGAACACGGAAAAAGCCATGGATAAGAAGAACCATGCCGAGCAAAACGGCAAGGACAAGGACAAAAATTCCGCACCACAGGCCGAAAGACTGAAAGCTCTGGGTATGGCACTTGATTCGATCAAGAAAGCCTACGGAGAAGGCTCCATCATGCGTCTGGGCGATTCGAAGCATCAGACAATTGAAGTGGTTCCGACCGGCGCATTGTCCCTCGACGTGGCATTGGGCGTCGGTGGTTTGCCCCGCGGCAGAATTATTGAAGTATATGGACCGGAATCCTCCGGTAAGACAACTCTGGCACAACACGTTGCAGCCGAAGTTCAAAAGATGGGCGGCATCGCAGCAATCGTTGACGCCGAGCACGCCATGGATCCCGAATACGCCAAAGCACTGGGCGTAAACGTCGACGAGCTGCTCATCTCGCAGCCCGACACCGGCGAACAAGCTCTCGAAATCACTGAGCAACTGGTGCGCTCGGGCGCCGTCGATCTGGTCATCATCGACTCGGTGGCAGCCCTGGTTCCCAAAGCTGAAATCGAAGGCGAAATGGGCGACAGCTTGCCGGGCTTGCAAGCCCGTTTGATGAGCCAGGCGCTCAGAAAGTTGACGGCTATCGTCAGCAAGACCAACACCATGGTTATCTTCATCAACCAATTGCGCCAGAAGATCGGCGTCATGTACGGCAACCCGGAAACAACAACTGGTGGAAACGCGCTCAAATTCTACGCATCTATTCGTCTTGATATCCGCAAGATCGAAACACTCAAGAAAGATGGTGTCGAATTCGGCAACCGTGTCAAAGTGAAAGTGGTAAAGAATAAAGTCGCTCCGCCTTTCCGGATCGCCGAATTCGACATCATTTACGGACGCGGCATCAACTCCGCCGGCTGCTTGCTCGATACCGCTGCCGAACTGGAAATCGTTAAGAAATCCGGCACCTGGTTCAGCTACAAGGAAGAGCGCATCGGTCAAGGACGCGACCAGGCAAGAACATTCCTGGAATCAAACCCGGCCATGCTCAAGGAAATCGAGCAGCGCGTCAAAGCCGAATTGGCAAAGAAAGAGCCATAGTAAGCAAAACGCGAAGAGCGACATGGCAAAAAACTGGCTTGCACAATGCCATTCAAGATCAATCGAGGGGAGCGTTCCACGCTCCCCTCAATATTCTGGGATTGCTTGAACTCTCAGGGGCTGCCCCAAAAGTCAAAAATGGGCGCCGACAATGCGCCCCTGTAAACCTCTTGGTGCGTCAAAGAATCTATAATGGCTGTGGCTGTTATTTACCGACCCTGATTGGATGACAAAAACGGCAGAGAATAATCAAACAAAAGAAGCCAAAACCAAAGATAAGAAGCTGCAGTTCAAACTTAGCAGTCCGTCCAACCTGGGTTTGGCACTACTGTCGGGAGCTGTTCTCGGACTTTCAGCTCCTGGAATTGCAACACCCTCGATTCCGGGTCTGGGCTTCTCAATTTCATTTTCCTTTCTGGCCTGGTTTGCGCTGGCACCGCTCCTATTGCTGATTGCCTCGAGCAAGAGCATGTGGCAGGCTTTTTTCCGCGGCTTAGTGTTCGGCACCGCCTACAACATGGTTTATCAAAACTGGTATCTCTGCCTGCAGCCACTCGACTGGCTTGGTTTCAATAACTGGCAGGGCTGGCTAATGGCCGGTTTTGCATGGATATTCGTTGCCTTCCTCCAGGGTCTGGTGATCGGATTGTTTTCCTTAGTCGCCTACTTGATTCCAACCACCGGGAGGTTTTTCCCTGCGGGCTCCAAAAAACGAATGAAGCTGCCGGCGTTTCTAATTCTTCCTCTTGCCTGGGTGCTTATCGTCAACAAGATCGGTAATGCTCACGTTGCAATGGGTGTTCCATTTGCCATGCTGGAATACACACAGTACAAGCAGATATCCTTGATTCAGGTCGCTAGTATCATCGGCGGTATCGGGCTTTCGTACATCATGGTGATGTGCAATACGATTTTCGCCATAATAATTGCCAATTTCTCCAAAATGAAAGGCGTAAGCAGTCTGCAGGCACCGTCTCGAACAGTGGCTTTATATCAAGGCTTTGCTATGGCTGTAATTATCGCCGGCGTGCTCGCTTTCGGTTTTTATCAAGGGTCGACGCTAAAATATTCCGAAGAGATTCTAGTCTCTGTTGTTCAGCAAAACATTAACATCGACATGCAAAAGACGAAGCAGCGCTATAGCATCGACGATCTTTTCCGGATTCACAAAGACCTGATGTCTTCCGCTCCGCGCGGTCTTTCAGTGTGGACGGAAAGCGCGCTGCCTACCTACCTTTCACGCGAAAAAGGACTGCAGCAAAATCTCAAAACTCTTGCCTTGGAAAGAGGAACTGACATTGTCGTCGGAGCGATGGATACCGACGAACACAGCCGTCCGTACAATTCTGCATACGGTATTACCAGCAGTGGCAACATCTTGAGCAATGTCTACCATAAGAGATACCTCGTGCCAGTGGGAGAATACGCCCCACCATTTTTACAAGTGCTTCCGGAATGGGCAAAACGTATGACCAATACG
>JAYRNY010000591.1:0-3588 GCA_041911975.1 bacterium
AATTTCTAGAATCTTGGTGTCAAAGGTTTTTCTAAGATCAAGACTCTATGTATGTTTTCGTAACTGTATAACGCGGATTCCACGAGCCCACTGCCTGTTTTTGAATTCTCTGATTACTACGGTTTCAAACGCAAATCTTTTGATTTCAGCAGCAGCCAAGCTCTAAAGCTTTTCGTACTTAGGACCGAATGTCTTATTACAAGTTCCCGCGTGGTGGAAGTTGTTAGGAAGTCCCTTGCATGCCTTGCGGCGACACACCGATCCTTTGATGCTCGGCGGAATTCTCCGGACCCACTTCACATCAAACACGTCTAACAAAGACTATAACACGTTTTAATAAAAGTCAAAGCCTAAAGCCCCTGGGTTTTTCCGGAGACGGAAAAAACGAAAACGCGATTTCGCTTTCAAGTTGGCTCGCTATCTAGCTTCTCAGGCTGCGGGGTCCGGCAATTTCAGGCTCAAAACAAATGCCACCACCATTGCTACCGCGCCGATGAAATACGGGCTGGACATGCCAAGATATTGAAAAGCCAAAGCGCCGACTACCGGGCCTGCAATCCGTCCCAGAGTGGACAACGATTGCCCGACGCCGAGCACACCGCCGGTCCGGTCTTTCGGAGCGAGCTTTGACAAGATGCTCTGATTGGCTGGGTTGTTCAAACCCGAGCCGATCGCCAGGAAGAAAAGTGCTGTGCCTAGGATCCAGATATTGTTGGTGATGGGCGTCATGAGCAATCCAAACGCCACCATCACAGTGCCGACACCAATCAGCTTTTTCTCGCCATATTTTTTCGACAAGCGATGGATCATGCCGCCTTGTACAAACACAATCAGCAAGCCGATGTAGAGAAACATCAGCGTATTTTCTTTGGGCGTGAAGTGGAACTGGATGTTGGTCAGCATGACAATTGTCGCTTCCATGTTGGCAAAAGCAAAAGTCGAGATGAAGAAGATGAGAAGCGATGTGCTCAGCTTAGGATCTTTGAGCGTGCTGAAGTAAAAATTCTTGTCGGTTGAATAGCGTTCGGTCGCTGCGTTGCTGCGCTCAGGCGGCTCGGGCAGGAGGAAGAACGTCAAAATGAGGTCGAGAATGCTCATGGCTGCCGCGACAAAACCAATCGCCTGCAAACCCAAGCCCATTCCGACGCAACCGGCACCGATTGCCGGTCCCAGAACAAATCCCAGACCGAATGCGGCGCCGACCAACCCCATACCTTTGGCCCGGTTTTCCAGGGTGGTGACGTCGCTTACGTAAGCCTGCGCCACGGCGATGTTGGCATTACCGGCTCCGGCGACAGCTCGCGAGACAAAAAGGAGAATGAGCGAATTGGAGAAGCCCCAGATCAAATAGCCCAGAGCCGAGGCGGCCAGACTGAAAAGCAAAATGGGTCGCCTGCCGACTTTGTCAGACATCCTCCCCCATACGGGGGTGAAGAAGAACTGCAGGACTGAATAAGTAGCAATCACGCAGCCGACCATCCATTCGCTGGCATGCAACTGCTGAGCGTAGGTCGGCAAGACCGGAATGATCAATCCGAAGCCGACCAGGTCGATAAAGACGGTGAAGAAAATCAGAAGCAGTGCCGCTTTCCCTTTCTTCTTCTCGCCTTGTGCCGGGGTTTGTTCTGGTTCTGAGTTTGCTTGGTTGGGCTCTGCCGCGGGTTTCATAAATTTTGTATTCGTCACTTTGATTGCCAATAAATTCCTAGTAAATCGTGCGCGTCTTTTTAGCGCCTTCTGATAATACGAAAAGAATAGTCATGATATTAAGACGAATTGGCATATTAGGTTTGTGACCCTTTAAGTGTGGTAATTAAAAGTAATATAAGGGCAGGTGTCCCTTGTGCCCAGCGAATCGGCGTCCACGCCCCTTTACCATGGCACCCCCAAACCCGGTATCCCCCTTTCGGGCGTAAGCATGAAGCTTTGCTTGATCTGCAATTTCCAAACAGCGACCGACGGACAAGACATTTGTCCGCGCGACGGCTCGTCTATGGTCACAGTCGGCGAAGACCCGCTTTTGGGTCTGGTCGTCGAGGGGCGCTATCGCATTGAGTCCGTAATCGGACAGGGTTCGGCTGGTACGGTCTACAAAGCAATCCAGGAACTAATCGGTCGTGAAGTAGCCATCAAGGTGCTGCACGATTACCTGGTATCCGACGAGGAATTTATCAAGCGATTCCGGCAAGAAGCAAAAGCATCCAGCCGCCTTAGCCACCCCAATATCATCACCATTTACGACTTCGGCGTATTGCCGAAAACCGGGCGCCCTTATATCGCTATGGACTTGCTGCGCGGCACGCCTCTTTCCGAAATGATTGCCGATCGCGGCTATTTGCCGATGGATGAAGCGATTCCTATCCTTTCTCAAGTGTGCGCGGCTCTCGCCGAAGCGCATAGACAGGGTGTTGTACACCGCGACGTCAAGCCGGAAAACATCGTGTTGGTTGAGCGAAGCGGACAGAAGATGTTCCCCATCGTCGTGGACTTCGGCATCGCCCGTCTGGTGCAGGAAGAATCCGATGTCGCCAAAATCACCCGCACAGGAACCGTTTGCGGAAGCCCTACTTACATGAGTCCTGAGCAGTGCACGTCCAGTAAAGTTGACCACCGCAGCGACATTTATTCGGTCGGCATCGTTATCTATGAAGCTTTGACCGGCACAGTTCCTTTCATGTCGGACGAGTTGGCAAAAGTAATGGCCATGCATTTGACCGACCCACCCACACCACTCAACAAAGTGCGTCCCGACCTTCAGTTTCCCGACATGCTCGAGCGCGTGGTGGCAAAAGCACTGTCCAAGAGCCCGGACGATCGTTTCCAGGACATGGACGACATGGCCTCTGCGATAACCGAGGCAGCCAAACAGCCGACCAATAACACGCTTGCTGTCTCGCAACCACTGCCGGTGCTTCAGCCCGGACCGCTTGCCGCCAGTGAAGACATCGGCGGTACAGTCAAGCGCATGACCCAGGAGATCGACAGAGACAGAGACAGCCGCGAATTCATTCAAACGCCCAAGCCGAACACCAAAGATCTGGCGACGCGTGCTCTGGAAGAATTGCAGCAGCGCACATCCGGCGAATTCTCGGAATTGAATCCAAAACAGTTCAAGACAACAGCAGCTCAGCAGAGACAAACGAAAGCGGTTTACAAAAAGGCTGGCCCCAGCATAGACATAGGCAGCATAATGCGCATCGGCGTGCCGGTGTTGATCGGAGTGGTGCTAGTGACGGTGGCACTGGTTTATGCCAACGGTGCCATGAATAGCAAGGTCACGCCTGTGCGCAAGGCGCAAACCATTGCCGATGCAGAAAACCTGGTCAAGAACGGCAAAGAAGATGAAGCTCTGCCGATCATTGAATTCATCAAGAAAGACGCCAAAGGCAAATTGCCCAAAGCACAAATGGACCAAACCAACAGCCTCTATTTAAAGGTGGCGAAGATATTTGCCGGCGACGAGCGCTATTCTGAAGCCATCGCCCTGCTCAACAAGATTCCGCCAAGAACCTCAGATGCAAAAGAGATCAAGAAACTGCTCAAACAGTATCGCCGGGCTCAGAACGAAGCCGTAAAAAAAAAGTAGCT
>JAYRNY010000592.1:0-7966 GCA_041911975.1 bacterium
CTGGGATCACCGGAACCCTGTCCCTGTCCCTGTCCTCCACCCAACTGGTTGCTGCCGCCGCCGGGGCCACCGACCGAGCGGCCGGCTTGTCCCTGTCCACCCTGGCCGCCAGCACCGCCGGAACCACCACCGCCGCCCTTGCTGCCGCCGCCACCGCCGCCGCCACCGGACATCGCTTTCTGCATTTCTTGCGATGCAGCAGATCCGGCTTCAGCAACCAATCCGGCGAAGTCGAAGGCTTTCTTGACTGCCAGGTTGGCCAGTGTGTTCAAGGCAGTGACGATGATCGAACCGTCGTCGCCGACACCCTTGAAGCAGGCGAGCAGAAGTACAGTCGTATTCCAGAACAAGCTCCAGAAGCAGATCGTAATCACACCTTCAATCCAGCTCTTGAGCGCTCCGCGCATCGGTCCGACCGGCCATACCCAGAGAGCGGCGGCTATCGGTCCCATGCACCACAGGTAATACAGATACGCCATCTGGAAGGCGCTCATGATGTTCCATGCGGCGGTCAAGCCGGTATTGGTCATACCTTTAGCTAAATTGTTGAAGTTCTTCGCTTGTACGCGGTTTTCATCCGGAACGCGGGTTTCGTCTCTGCCCAAGCAGGGGTCGTATTCGCGCACGGTCGAGTTCAAACCTTCGAAAGACGACCACACAGAGGTTCCTCTGTTGACCGGTCTTTCTTCCTGGTGAATAGCGTTTTCCTGGCGATTGGCCGGGTTGGTAGCGAAGGCTCTCTTCTCGTGGCAGATCGCGTCTTCGTACATGTCTGTTCCGAAAATGCGTTTGTACTCATCAGCAATTGTAAAGGTAATCGAGTTGGAAACGTCGATACCATAATTGATTACAAGGAATGTCGCCGGAATAAGGAAAACAGCGACAATCGAGCGAGTGATGCCTTCAATCGGGCTGTCGGCTTGTGCCCAGGAAGGCGAGCCTTGAGCGACGATTGCTTTCACTTGTGCGAGCACGGCGCCCGGCAAAAGCAGCAAGATAGCCATAGGAATGAATAGCTGATCTCTCAGTTTGTGCCAGACATTGCCTTGCTCGGCAGTGAAGTTGACCAGGTATTTCTTGGAAAAATCGATAGCCGATATGGCCTGGTTGGTAGCCATGTTATTGGCTGAGTTGGAAGCGGATGTGGACTGCAAGCCACCCAGAGTAGTGGCTGCCCACATAAATCTTTCCGGGTTGGACAATTGCTCCAGCATGATGTTTTGGTTGTAGCGCTGAATCAACTGGAATTGCGTGTCGGACACCGGGTAACCGAACGTCTTAAGTTCGTTTTTGTTGATACCTTCATCGCGCTTGGTGGGCACGGTGGATGGAATGCCGGGAGGCACGGGCACGGGCCAGGCGAAGGTCGGTCCGGACTGGGTCTTGACCGTGCCGGGACCGACGGATTCTTTAGGGCCGCGGCCGTCTTGACCGGTGGCTGCCTGGAGGGCACCCCTGAAATTGCCTGAGGCAAGATTGCGAATACCATTGGTAAGTCTGTCCAGGCCTTGCGACCCGCCCACATTCTGCAGAACGTCGGTGCCACCATATTCGGTGGTGGAATAGGTCTGCGCATTTTTCATCCGCAAGTAGAAGTGCTTCATAGACAAGTCGCCGGAACCGGGGTTGCCGTCCCGTGAATCGCCCGTTCCACCCGTCCCCACATTGGGCGATTGCGACTGGGCAGCTATCGGTACGAATCCGATAAGAAGCAGCACGAGCGATAGCCGCGCTATAAACGTTGTTGCCGTTTTTCTTCTTCCAATCATTTGAGATCCATCCTCACGCGTTTTGTAAATCTTTGGGAGTTTCACTGGCTGCCGCGGAAAACTCCTAGGCTGTGTCGTCGTCACCCTGTTGCTGATCCTCTCCGAATTGCTTCTTGGATCCGGAATCGTCGTCATCTCCACCGCCACCACCTGACGGGAAGAATCCGGAACCCTTAGGATCGAGAGATGCCATCATCTGCTGAGGGCTGTTCTGTTTGAGGAAGTCCTGCACTTGCGCCTCAGGCATACCGGCTTTGCGCAATTGATCGCCGATTTGCGAGACGTTTTGTTGTGCAGCATTGACGTAACTGGCAACTTGCACTGCCGGATTAGGTCTTGAGCCGGTTTGATTTTGATCCGACGGAGTTGATGTCGGTCCCCGGTTGGAGGCGAGGTTGGTTGAACCCTGGCCTGTGACATTGCCTGTATTGGACCCGCCTGTTGTCGACGGAGGCAAGATGGCATTCTGAGTGAGTGCCGCATTCAAATTATTGTTAGTTGTCTGGTTTTGCAGCGGTGGGCTGAGATTGTTGCCCTGGCCCTGGCCTTGACCCTGGCCCTGACCCTGTCCTTGACCCATGTTGATGCCGCCGCCTCCGTTGAAGGCGTTGTATCCTCCCCGGGTCGAACCGTCCCTGAAGGCATTCAAACCAACAGAGGCATTATTGATAGCCTGCATAGCCTGCTGCTTGTCGGCAGGCGACATATTGGAATTCTGAATCTGGTTGGCGAATTGCTGCAGCATGCCGCCGCCGCCGCCCGACTGTCCGCCGCCGGCACCGCCGCCTCCACTGGCGCCGCCGCCTCCTCCTCCGCCACCACCACCGGGGCTACCGCCACCCATGGCATTGGCTACTTTCTCGACTTTCTCGAGAGCGGCTGCCGGATCGAACTTGAACGGGCTGAAAGGCACGTGCAACATCAGGCCCAGCAAGCAAGTGAAGACAGCAACTTCCCATTGCAGGTTGGTTGGCGTTTTCGATTGCGATATGTAGATGAGACGCTGGGTCATGATGGCCAGAATAACCATCCAGTAAAAACGCCAGAGAGCCAGCGAAATTACGGCATTGACCCAGTTGCCGAAGACGCCTCTGAAGAGCTTCTGGTTTCCTTCATTTTGCAGATCCGGCCAGGCATAGAATGCTGCAGCCAGAGGTCCCAAAAGGAACAAGTAGCACATGAAGACGAGCTGGAAGCTGGTCAAGACGATGAGCGCCTGCGACATGAACCACATCATCCAGTTGAATGACATTTCCAACATTCCGGACAGCCAGGAGTTTCTTTCCTCCATGGTCACGGTTTCCGGCACGTTGCCGCCCAGACCTTCTCCGTACCCGAAGAGGTCCATTACGAACTGGAGAATCGCTCCAAAAATGTCACCGGACATCAGTTTGTCGAAGAAGCCTCCCTGCGATTGGGCTGCCGGTTCGGGAGGAAGAATGGCGTTGTCGACATTGGTTCTCGGGTTGTTGTTGTAAGAGAGCTGGTGTTGCCACTCTTTCACCCTGTCGATGTTGACCCACGGATCGTAGACGCTGTAAGCCATTGAATTGCCCACGTCTATCGCGTAGCTGACGATGAGCTGAGTGGCGGGGATGAGAAATACAGCGACAAACGAGCGCAGCAATCCGTCGAAGGGGCTCTGCGCCTCTTGTGCTTTCAAGGCGAAGCCGCCCGCTACGATTGATTTTGCTTGAGTGATGACGGCGCCCGGCAAAAGGAAAAGAATTGCCAGAGGCACATACACCTTGTGATACATGATTTGAACTTGTTTGACCGCGTCGGAAACCTGGCGGTAATAAGAACCCAGATTAGGACCGGTTCCCGACTGCTCGTTTGCCAGGTTGATCAGTGAATTGGTGGAATCACCTTGAATAACGCGAGCGGCAGCATTGTCGAAAGCGCTCTCAGCCACACCGGCGACCGAGTTGCCGGCTGCTCCGTTCATCATCTGACCTGTAGTCGTAGCGGTCCACATGAAGCGCTCGGGATCGCTGAGCAACTCGAGCATGCGGTTATTGTTTTCTCTGTCGATGATTTGGAATTGAGTATCGGAGATGGGCAAACCGAATGTAGTGATTCGACCCATGCCGGGCGGATTGTATCCGGTTGCCTTTTCGAAGATAGCTTCGTCTCTGGATGTTTTTACTTTGTCCATGGCCTCGAGTTTGGGCTGGACATAGCATGGAATGCCGTAGGCAGTATATTTGGGAAACTTCCAAGCTTCTGCATCTTGCAGGAACCAGCCGACCGGGCTGCCGCACGGAACGAAGCAGGAGTCGTAAGCCAGAACTTTCGTCTGAGTATTGGAATCTGCCGTCTGTTTTGTATTGGTCTGACCGTCGCTGGGCTGCCTTGCCGAGCGTCCGTCGGTTATGAACTCTTCGCGCTTCTCAGGAATTGTTTGCTTTTTAGGCGGTGTGGTCTTAGGTGTCTGATCGTCCGCCGGCACCAAACGGTCATATTTGCGGTTGATGTCCAGCCACTTGTAGCGCAAGCAGGCCATATCGCGGATGGTCTGGGCGGTGGAGTTATTGGAGTCATCCATGGTGCCCTGGGCGCGTGTGAAAAATTGATTGTCAGACGCTTGACCAAAGGTCGGCAGGGCTAACACCACGCAGGCGAAGAGCGCTGAAAGCGCGACGGCCGCCCGGGCCTTCTCATTCGCCAGTGTTACCAGTCTAAATGGTTTCGACATCTTATTCATCAATAACTACCTGATTGAGCGTTGGTCTAGTAATTTCACGCGGTCTAGGATCTGCTAACGCTGCTTTTCGGTTTGGTTCAACGTTTCATGTGTATGCTCCGTTGTCCGTCCGAGAGAGAAATGGTTAACCTGTCATTCCAGGGTCTGCCGAAGATCGTGATGGTGCCTTTCACTTCTTGATTGGGCGCCACACTGGTCGAGTCGAACTCGGCTCGCATTGCAGCTTCCGAGAGCTTTTGATTGCCTTCCTGAACGGAGATGTCGTCCGGGCTGAAGCTGAATGCGTTTTCCGATGTATTGCGGATAGAAACGTTGAGCACGCTCTTGCGCGCGCTAATGTTTTTACCTTTAAGTTCGAAGGTGATTCCTTCCGATGCTGCCGGCGCTTCTGCCTGCGCTTGGGCGCTCGTCGATTCACCTTTGGCAGGAGCAGGCTCCAGGTCGCCCTGGGCTACGTCAGCTCCCTTTTTGCCTTTGGCATCTTTGGATTTTTCTTTGCCGGCCTTGTCCTTGGACTTGCCGCCTTTTTCGGTCTTATCAGCCTTGTCGCCTTTCTTGGCCTGGGCATCGGCCTTGGCGACTTTGGGGCTGTCTTGAGGAGGCTGAACTTCTTCCGGTTTCTTCTTGCCGAAGCCGAACAAGCTGCCTACCGATCCGAGCATATTGAACCCGCCGCCTTGCGGAGCGGCATCTGCTGCAGGCTGAGCCTGAGCGAGAGATTCTACGCTGGGTGCCACGCCGGAAACTTTTTGAATGATCGAACGGGCTGCCGATGCGCCCGAGACGGCAGACAACTCAAGCTGGGCCGAGCGCATGTCTTCTTTGGCCGAGTCTGCTTCATTTTGTGCCTGCGACAGGTCGGCGGCTGCTCTTTGCTGCTCTGCATGCGAGGAAGCTACTTCCACTTCCTGTTTTCTGGCAGCCACTGTCTGCTGGGAAAGAGCGAATCGGTTATATGAATAGAGATAGCGATAGTAGCTCTGCACCATGTCATTCTGGGTTTTTCGCATTTGCCCTTGCATACGCTTGTCGACGAAAACAGGCTTGAAAACGGCATCTACCTGTCTTTGTCCGACGCTGAATGAGCCTTTGGTGGCTTCGCCGGGCAGACCGACATCGATCTTTTGCAGAGCGGCAGCGATGTTAGGATCGCGCGATGACCAGGCGCCCAGCTGAGAAGATGTAATGGCACCTTTCCAGAGCACGCGCAAGTCGTCTCTTTGTTTGTAAGGAGAACGGGCTTCCATACCGGTCGGAGTGATGGGCACGAAATTGGCGAATTTCTTGGCCTTTTCTCTTGCCTGAGAATCGTCTTCGCCTTCCTCGCCGCGCGGGCGCGATTTACCAGAGCCGAAAAGCGCCGGTCTTTGCGGAGCCCCGTCAGCGGGCGGTGCAGCTTGCTGCGGGTACGGAATACCGTACGGGTTCAGATAGGGATTGGCATAAGGATTCGCATATGGATTGGCATACGGATTGCCGTAAGGATTGGCATACGGATTATTGGGATCGGCAGGCGGCGCGTTGGCGACCGTGGTCTGAGCCGATGTCGACAATGTCACTGCCGGCGGTGGCGGCACAAGACCGCCTCCCAGAGCGCCGGACGGCGGTGCCGGCACAGGCGAACTATTGTAATTGCCGTAGGTCGCCGTCGCCGGCGTGACGCTGACTGGCGAGGCCTGCGGCACGGCACCGGAAGTGCCGGGCGTGAAGGCTCCCGAGTCGCCTGAGACACTCATGCCGCTGCCGGCTGAGGCAACCTCTTCAGCCGGTGGAGCAATGGGTTCCATCGAGACTTTCGGCAAAATGCGACCGCTGCCGTCCGTCTCTGCCATTTGCTGGTTCATTTGCTGCTGGGCCAGAGCCTGCTGCTGCATTCTGTTGGCGTCTTCCTGACGGATGCGCTCGACCATCGTCGGGTCCGCTTTCGGTCTCAAAGCGTTGAGAATCCCCTGCCCCTGCACATTCTCCATTCCATGCGCCGCAGCATCGCCTGCACCTGACTCTTGTCTGGCGCAGCCAGTCAAAGTCAACGCCAGGGCAAGCGCTGCGAGTTTGGAAATTGTGGGTGTGAGTTGCATAGGGGGTAAACATCCTTTCAGGGGCGCTTCTCCAATCAGATTGGACTGCGCCCTCATCTAGCGCTCTTCAATTCTTCTTCAACAGGGTCCCTCTGACCGCAGTATTGGTGCGGGAAGAATCGCCGCCGAAGCCGGCGCCGGAGCCTGAGCCGTAACCGCCGCTATAGGACGATACTGCCGGTCCGTTGTAATTTCCGTTGGTCGGTCCTCTCGACGGCGCCATGCCGCGAGCCGGTCCGGCCGAGGCTCCTTGAGCCTTGGGCGGGGTCATCATTTTGCCCATCAAACGATTGGTGGTGGTGGCATCTGCCAGAGGTCCTTTAGGACCCATGCCGCGAGCCGGAATATTCGATGGACCAAAACCTGATTTTGGCAGAGCACCGGCACTGGGCACCATGCCGTTGGAGGTTCTTGGTTGAACTACCGGTCCGCCCATTTGCATGGGGGCGCCGCCGCCGCCGCCACCGGGTCCGCCGCCTTGCAGCGCGCCGGCGCCACCGCCGCCGCCGCCACCGAATCCTTGCGGTCCAGGCGGCAATTCAATTTGCTGCTGAGCTTGCGGTGCTTCGCGGAAATCTTTGATGATCGGGCGTTCGTCCAGAATTTGCATTTGTCTGGGCGCGCTGTAGAAAGTGGTTTTGTCCAGCTTTCTCTGATCTATCTTGAAACCTTGCGCCATAGAGGGCGCCGTGCACACCGCCAGAGAGGCTGTGGCTGCGATTACTAAACTGATTGCTAACTTAGCCATGATGTGAACTCCTTCCCCCGAGCCATTGGCGGCTTAGAAACAAATCCTCGCTCGCCCATAAGAAACTGGAAAAACTAGAACAAACTCACTCCTGTGAATCGGCGCGATGCCGAATTGATTGGCGACACGATTCTTCTGCCGACCTGCTTCATTTTGCGTCCTACCTTGCTCGGCCTTTTGGCAGAGCTTCCCGAGAAATCATCCTCAGGCAATGAAAGATCTTGCGTTGTCGATTGATTGATAACGACTGGCTGCGGTGCTTCCGGTGCTCCGGCGCCGTCTTCGCGGTCGTTCAATTTGGGCTCTCTGCCCAGTGCTTTGAGTGCTCCAGCAGCGCTGGGCGGTCCGCCCAGGCCAGGAGGCATGCCGCCGCCTTGTCCGGCACCGCCGGTCATGATCTGGTCGGATACTTGTTTGTGCGGAGGGGCAACCTCATTGCACTTGTAGTAACCGGATTTCTTCTTTTCTTTGGGAATGAAAGCACCCGGCTCATATTGAGCGTAACCCTGGCTCTTCTTGAGCATGCGCGGAGGGCCGTCGTTGCCCCCGCCACCACCGCCGCCTGCAGGGCCGTTCCACGATCCGCCGCCGCCACCGCCACCGGCGCCGCCCCAGCTACCCATGGCGATCGGCAATTCCAATCTTTCCGGTAAAACTGGAAAAC
>JAYRNY010000593.1:0-5928 GCA_041911975.1 bacterium
AAGCTGCAATGTCATCATTCAATGCTTTCGTGCGCTGGATGGAAAGCCGCGCAAATTGCTCGGCTTCCTTGTATTTTTGCGCACTGTTAGCAACAAGCGCCAATCTGTAAAGAGCAACAGCAGGACGCGCATCACCAACCGGCATTTGTTGCGCTTGCATGGCCAGCTCATTGAATGTGGTGCTGAGCTTCTCGAGTGTGCCAGCACCAATAGCGGTATCAGAGGTTGGGGGCGCGTCATCCTCGGATAGCGTGGTCAACGGATCGCCATACTTCAACTCTTCGATATCGGCGACCGACTTGAATTCATCGAGTTGCTGCATTGCCGATGCGACACGCTTGCAGTACTGTTTGAGCCGCACCGCATAGTCTTTTGGAACCGTATTGTTGATGAGCGATTCGATGATGACTTTTGTATCGTTGCTGCCGTTTTGCCCATCGATTATTTTGTTGAAGTAGTCTTTCATCATCTGTGGCGACTTCGTGTATAAGTCGGCACCATTTGTGGCGTAGCCAGGATCCATCGGCAAAGCGAGCTGCATACTAAAAAGCAGTTCGCGAATTACTCTGGCACTTTCATCAGGATGCCCCGCCTTAAGTTGAGAGATGGCGAACTCGGCTTTAGCTTCCGGCGAAGTTTGCTCCGAATCAGCTGCCATAGCGGGTGAAACACACAGGCTGGAAAAAGCTGAAAAACCGGAAAAACCAGAAAAACCGGTTAAACAAACAAGACTAAATGCTAATGCCGCGGAAGAGCGTTGTTTTAATGCCATGACCTTTTTTCCTGTGTCGCACCAGGATACCGGATGAGGAATGTCAAGCGATTTGCTGCGCCCAAATAAAGACCCCTATCTAGTGCTTTTCCATCCTAATATATGTAGCCAATAAGTAGTACTTCCAGGTCAGCGAGGAGATATTGAGGATAACGGCATGAAACTAGCAACCACGGCACTTTTAGCTGCTCTGAGCTTAAGCATAACTGCGTCTTTCGCCGCCACCGACCCGGATCTCAAAGTTCTCTTGAGAAAGGGGCGCGCCATTGAGTCATCCGGCGAGCCGCTGAAGGCGTTGCCTGTTTTCGAGTCGGCATTTAAGTCTGCGAACGCGAAGTCGCCCGGATCGCTGGATGAGGCTGAGGCGCTCACCGAACTGGGCGAGTGCTACCGCGCTCTTGGGCAGAGCGCCAGGGCCCTGCCGCTGTTGGAAAAGGCGATCGACATTGCCGGCAAGAAAGGCGACCACGAAATTTCCGTTGCGGCGCTCGCGAATTTGGCATTGCTTCTTTCTGATGCCGGCAAATATCAGGATTCGTTCGCTTGTTATGCGCGTTGTCTGAGTGAGATGGGCAAGCTGCCTCATCCGGACATGGCTACGCGAGCCAAATTGGAAAACAATATGGGCTTGCTGCTGGACAAATCTCAGAGTTACGATAAGGCAATCGAGATGTATCAGCTTTGTCTCGACCATTGCGCTGGTGATGACTCTCTGCATGGTTTGCACGCTTCCTGTTTGGGAAACATGGCAATGTCTTACCGAAGCTGGAAAAAACTTCCACAAGCGGAAGAGTATGCATCAAAGGCAGTCAACGAAGCGAAGGAATCGCTAGGCGAAGACAATATCGATACCGGATTTGCGCTTGCACAGCAGGGAATTATTTTCAACGAAGAGCACAAATACAAGGAAGCGAAACCGGTGCTTTCGCAAGCGATCGAAATATTGACGAAGTCGCTTGGCTCCGACCATCCCCAGGTTACTAACATGAAAGAAACATACGCCGAATGTTTGGCCGGGTTGAAGGGGCGGTAGGAGTTTTCGCTGCAACGAATTTTGCACGGCTAACTTTTGCGTCGGTAATTTTCTGCACAATTCCACATTAAAGAAAACCGCTGGGTCTGGTCCAATGGAGTCAAACATGAGAACGGGCCGAGCTGTGGAAACGCGTCTTGACGTCCTGTGTCCGTTTGTTATACAATGCGTTATACAAGGAATTGAATAGTTGGTAGAAGGCTATCGAATTCTTTAAAGTGCTTACAAGCATGGCATCACAGAGCAGGAAATTCATTTGGCGCTTAGCGATAAGAATCCGACGCGCCGCTCATATGAAATGCACGACGATGAAGATGGCAATGCGCAAGATATGTATGTTGCGCATACCGGAGCGCGTCCGTGGGCTATCGAAGTTGGAGTGTCATATCACCAGCATGAAAACATCGTGTTTCATGCATCAAAGGTAACGCCTGCGTTCAGAAAACTGTATGAGGCAGAGCCATGAGACAGAAGGGGAAACAGAGCAGTATGTCACCAGAGGAGCGTGCGCGGCGCCGCGCTTCTGTCGGTAAGGCTGCATCGGAGAAAGTCGCTAAGAGCGAACAATTGAACTTTCGTTTGGAAGAGAAATCAATCCGAGAATTGCAGCAGATGGCTTTTAAGAAGGGTATGCCAGTTGGGACAATGATACGAGTTTGGGTTATGGAGCGACTAGCGCAGGAAAAGGTCGGTTCATCGCAACTAACTGGAAAGGCGCTTCAGGTTCTGGACGAGATTCAGGCGAAGCTCAATTGTTTGTGCAAAGAACTTGAAAAAGATCAGGGTCGATAACTATAACGACCCGATCCACCACGCCCGAAGGTGAAACCAATAGGCGGTTCGTGAGCATCGACTGAAATCTATTGATTAATTGTGCCATTTTGGCAACACCGCTGTTGCTCCTTCCCAATTTGCGGATAGTGTGCAGGGAGTTAGTTTGCAGCATGCATGACAACCGCCGTGGCAGCGGTTTTTCTTCGCATTTAATTTTGCCGGTGTGACTCTAGAAACACCGCAGGTGAAATACTTATCTGGTCTGCGTTTGTAATCTATTCGAACCGATGAGCATCTGCGAGGGGGGCCTGGTCTTGATTAACCACAAGAGAAAATTGTGTGCGTTGCTTCTGGGTGCGGCTGCATTAACCGCTCCTGTACCGGCATTTTGTGCAGAAGCCAAGCAACCGAACATAGTCTTCATCATGGCAGACGATGTCGGTTGGTTTAACGTGGGTGCTTACCACCAGGGCATAATGTCGGGTCGTACGCCAAATCTGGACAGGCTCGCGTCTGAAGGTATGAGATTTACCGACTACTACGCGGAAGCTAGCTGCACGGCCGGACGTGCCAATTTCATTACGGGCGAACTGCCGGTGCGAACTGGTTTAACAACAGTCGGGCAAGCAGGCGCATCAGTAGGCATGCCTGAGCAAGCGCCAACAATTGCAACTGCACTCAAATCAGTTGGATACAAAACCGGGCAATTCGGCAAGAACCACCTGGGTGATTTGAATAAATATCTGCCGACGGTGCACGGGTTTGATGAGTTTTTTGGATATCTCTATCACTTAGACGCGATGGAAGATCCGGCGCATCGAAACTATCCGGAATCTCTCAAAGCTGAGATCGGACCCCGCAATATGATCCATTCGTGGGCGACTGAGAATGACGATCAGACCATGCAACCACGTTGGGGGAAAGTCGGCAAACAGAAAATTGAAGATGCAGGCACTCTTTATCCAAAGCGCATGGAAACTGTCGATGACGAGATTCTTGCTGCCAGCGTAAAATTTATGGACGAATCGCGCAAGAGTGGTAAGCCTTTCTTTGTTTGGTTGAATCCCACGCGCATGCACGTGGTCACTCACCTCTCCGAAAAGTATGAGGCTATGCGCAATGCGGAAAATGGCTGGACAGAAGAGGAAGCAGGCATGGCTCAACTCGACGATATCGTCGGTTCTGTCATGAAATATTTGAAGGATAATGCACTCGATGAAAACACTATTTTGGTGTTCACAACTGACAACGGAGCGGAGAATTTCACCTGGCCTGACGGAGGTAACACTCCATTTGCAGGCGGCAAAGGAACTGCTCTAGAAGGCGGTTTTCGCGTGCCGGCAATCGTTCGCTGGACTGGTCATGTGCCGGCTGGAAAAGTAGAGAATGGCATCATGTCAGGTCTAGATTGGTTTCCAACGTTGCTTGCTTCCGCAGGAGCACCGACCATCTCGGATGAGCTGATGCAAGGAAAACAGCTGGGAGATCGCAACTACAAAGTGCACCTCGATGGCTACAATCAGTTGGACTTCATTACGGGCAAGTGCGCATCAAAACGGCATGAAGTGTTCTACTTTACCGAGGGAACTTTATCCGCTGTTCGTATCAACGATTTCAAATATCGGTTTACCGATCAGCCGAACGGCTGGTTAGGCGCAACGGAGAAAGTTGATTGGCCTGTCTTGTGCAATCTGCGACTAGACCCCTTTGAGCGCCTTGGAATGCCAGATGGGAAGAAGGGTTCGCTTGCCTTTTATAATTGGTACGCGTATGAATTTTGGCGTTACGTATTCGCGCAACGAGAAGTCGCAAAAATGGCAGAAAGCTTCGTAGCTTATCCCCCTATGCAAAAAGGCGCTAGCTTTAACATGGAAGCTATAAAACAATCAATCATGGAAAAAATACACGTACATGGGCCTGGAAAATAGGTGGAATGAGGGCGAGGAATTTTAGCAAACGGCTGGGTGCTCTTGCAGGAATTTTCGTTCTGGCTCTAGCCATGGTAGCGCCGTGCAAAGCTGGTGATTCAGTTGGTGACTCGGCGAGTGGCTCAGCTGGTGGCTCGGCTGATGCTCGTGCGCGCGCTGCTCCCGAATCTGCGACCTTCATCAAGACTATCCCGAACAAGAAACATGCCCCTGGCACCGCGCCTCCGGGAATGGTCTGGATCCCTGGTGGCGAGTTCACCATGGGTAGTGGCGTGGCCGAAGTTCAGAGCGCCTGTGGGAGTCCTCAGCAAATGCGCGATGCCCGCCCACTTCACCGTGTGTATGTCGATGGATTTTGGATGGACAAAACGGAAGTAACTAATGAGCAGTTCGAGAAATTTGTGAACGCGACAGGTTACATAACTGTCGCCGAAAAGACACCGACGCAAGAAGAGTTTCCGACTGCACCAAAGGAAAATCTTGTTGCCGGTTCGACGGTGTTTACTCCAACTAATCAAAGAGTGCCTTTGAATAATGTATTCCGCTGGTGGCGTTATCAAAGAGGTGCTGATTGGCGGCATCCTGAAGGCCCTGAGAGTAACTTGCAAGGTCGAGAAAAAGAGCCAGTTGTCCAGATCGCTTACCCGGATGCAGTTGCATATGCGACATGGGCCGGTAAGCGATTGCCGACCGAAGCCGAGTGGGAATTCGCCGCTCGTGGTGGGCGCACCGGCTCTGCTTATGTTTGGGGAAACCAGTTCCAACCGGGCAAGAAGTGGATGGCAAATATTTATCAGGGCGAATTTCCCGTCAAAGATCTGGGCAGCGATGGATATGTTGGGCGCGCTCCTGTTGCTCAGTTTCCTGCCAATGGGTACGGTCTGTACGACATGGCCGGAAATGTTTGGGAGTGGTGCAGCGACTTGTATCGTGCTGATTACTACGATCAATTGGTTGCTTCAGGAAACAGAGTTACACGCAACCCGCTCGGACCTGATAGCTCATGGGATCCAACTGAGCCTCATGTGCAAAAGCGCGTTCAAAGGGGCGGCTCTTTCCTATGCACAGATCAATATTGCACCCGCTACATGGTCGGTTCGCGCGGCCGGGGCGAACCGATGACGGGCGCTAATCATCTCGGCTTTCGCTGTGTGCGATCGCCTTAGTAAGGCTCGCATACCCCGCAGTAGTATGGTGGCAAGAATGCCACCTGTCCTTTTGAGGCGCGTATTCATATGAGCACTAGCGATCTCAATATAAGATAGACTTGTCCTCTGGAATCTCTAGAGGACTTCAAGAGGCTGTTTGAGATGAGGTACTTGATACTTGCGTACGGAGTTTTGTCCTATGCCGGATTTCTTGGCGTAGTACTTTATATGATTGGCTTCGTCGGCGGGTTTGTGGTGCCGAAAAATATTGAT
>JAYRNY010000594.1:0-1998 GCA_041911975.1 bacterium
AAAACCGTGAGTATTGATGCGGATTTGCTCATAAGAATTAGAAGCGTGTGCCGGTCATCTGCATGGCGACGAAACCGCCTGCGGTGACAAGAATGAGCACCACGACAAGAATGATGATCATCTTCGGGCTTCCCAGGGCTTTAGCAGGAGTATCAGCCTTGGACACTGCTGGAACCGTTGCTGATTTGTCTTTAATTTGTGTGCCTGTTTGAGTCTGCAACGCCTTGTTGCTGACCGAGCTTCCGGCATCCTTGATCTTCATCGACTCGGCACCGGCACTGATGCGGGCTTTGGAAAGATCTTGACCGCCTCTGTCTGCCGACGGCACATTTTGCACTGTAGAGCGTGGTCCGGCGGGTTTTCTGTTAGCCAGAATCTTGCCGACATGGACGAGGGCATCGCGGAATTCTTCCATCGATTGATAGCGGTTTTCCGGCTTCTTCTCGAGAGATCTGAAAATAATTGTCTCAAGCTCTTTGGGCAACTGCAAATCGGGTCGAATTTCTGAAAATGGTTTTGGCGTCTCACGCACCTGCATTTCCATGGTCTCGACGATTGTCTTGCCCATCAGCGCCGGATAACCGGTCAGTGACTCATACACCATCGTGCCCATGGAATAAATATCGGAGCGCGCATCGAGAATGTGCCCCATGCACTGCTCTGGGCTCATATAAATGGGGCTGCCGAAAATTTCGCCCGTTTGCGTCAGGTTTTGAGACTGCCGTCCTGAATTGGGCAACAATTTGGCAATTCCGAAATCCACCACCTTTGCAACATCGGACTTTTCGCCTTCCTGAACGAGCATGATATTGCTGGACTTCAAATCGCGATGGATGACACCATGTCGGTGCGCATGCGCAAGGGCATCAGTTGCTTGAACGAAGATTCTGATTGCTCTTTCGCATTCGACTTGATTGTCGCGGCGAATGATATCTGAAAGACTGTCACCTACGAGGAAGTCCATAACCAGATAAGGTCTGCCGTCATGGATGCCGAAGTCGTACATCTTGATGATGTTTTCGTGCTTCAAGAGACTTGCGGCTTGTGCTTCTTGTTGAAAGCGTTTGACGGAAGTTGGATCTGATACCAATTGTGATTGCAAGATCTTGATCGCCACTTCCAGATCAAGATTTTCGTTCATGCCTTTGTAGACGACACTCATGCCGCCGCGCCCGACTTCATTGAGGACACGATATTTGTCCGCCAAAAGAGCGCCCAAAAGGGTGTCTTCCTGGACAATCATGAGCAAAGTCGAGTCAGCGTCGCAAATGACTGACTGAACCGGAAACTCTCGGTGACATTTTGGACACCGCTTTTTCGTTGGTTTTTTTGCGCCCTGTGTCACTCTCTGCCTTTAATGTTGACTAGTCTTTTTGTCTGCTCTGGTCGCAAACTCTGGCAATAATAGCAAAAGCATAATTGGAACAATGCTTTTAGTAATCTATTTGAATTCTGTATTTAGGTGACAATTAATTCTTCGCTTGGAAGCACTTGAAAACAGACCAGTCAGTCCTTAACAGAGTCCTTGGCAACAATTTCGACCGAATTTCCAGCCGAATCCTTGATGTAAACCGACCGAGTGCCATCCCTGTGCGTTTTCAGGTTGCCAAACTGGTCTGCCTTCTCGTGTAGAAAAGCAATGTGGGGAGGATGCTGGTTCGGAACCACCAGCGCCAGTTTTATGTTCTGAAAGCAAAGAAAGGCCCAGGTCTGGTCCTGGTACTCGATTTCGCATCTAAAAGTCTCTCTGTACCAGTCCACCGCTTTGGCGACGTCATCGACCGCCACGGCAATGTGGTCGATCTTATCGAGAGCCTCGAGGGTTTTCTTTTCAGCTGTTTTGGTCATTTCGGGTCCAGCCGCCTGAGATATTTCGCCGTCTATTTTGGCAGATCTATCGGCTCCGATGGACTGTTTCTCGCAAGTGGAACAAAATGGTGTTGTAGGTGACTTGAGAGAAGTTTGGACAGCGACCGGGGGCAGGGCATTGATCGGCAA
>JAYRNY010000595.1:0-3481 GCA_041911975.1 bacterium
AATCTTGGGCAACGAGTCTTCCGCAGGGCTTGGTTTGAAGCTCATCTCACCCGATACATCCGTGACTTTTATTCCTCTCACTTGCAGCTCACGCATGTTCACATGCGCATTTATAGGAGAGCTTTGCGAGCGAGGATCATATGGATCTCTGCTTTGCATTCGCCCGCTTGCATGCGAAATATTGAGTTTGGGAACACCGACATCTACCAGGTCGAAATTGCCATTAATTTTCGGATTGGACATCGGACCGGTGAGAGCGCCGTCCACCTGTATTGTTCCGGTCACAGACTTGTCCGCCAGTTGAGGAGCCAGTCCGGCCAGAAGCCTCTGGGCAGGCAATGGATTGGGAGTGAGAATGGCCAGGTTTATAACCTGCTCTTTTAGCAAGTTGGCATTGTTGTCGTCTTTGACTTTGATCTCGCCCTTGAAGTTGAGCATCGAATCGCTGACGAACAAGTGGGCGGTATCGACTGTCACCCCTCTTTGATGAATTGTTACTGCTCCATCAAGCGACATCGGCTCGCCGGATGGCTGGTGCAGAGCGCCGAAGGGACCGTAGAGCTTCACACTGCTGCGCGGCGTAGCTCGGCCTGAAAAGCTCACATGCATCTCATCCATGCTTCCATTAGCCTTGAGACGCACGTCCAGCGGACCCTGGCAGGAGAATTTCAACTGGCTGGCTTTTTTGGCCGGGGAGAAGACGGAGATGAGTTGATTGACTTCGTCGGAGAACAAAGAGCCGCGAATGTCGCAGTTCAATGTCGGCTGCGCGGTGCGGAACTGGCGGACATAACCGTCGCTCTGGAACTGGCTGCCGTTCATCCAGCCGGCGATGTCTTGCAAGAGCAAGTCTTCTCCTGCTGTAGCCAGCACGCCGCTCAGCCTGTTTCCTCCTATTTTTTCGTCTTCCACTCTAAAGCCGACGTCCATCAAACCGATTGCACCGTCAAAACGCGGCAGAGCGCTGTTTGGAGCGTCCTTCAGCAAAAGATCGCCGTAGATTTTTCCGTGCAGTTTGGCGACCGCGTAGGTGGCCAGCATATTGTCGTAGTCTTTGCGAACCTGCTCGGGAACTACTTGTGAATGTATCCAGGCATCGAAGTCGGCCAGGTCGAGACCCTGCGACCTGATGCGGCCGTCGATAAAATGCGCTTCTCCGGGTACTCCGCTTATGCGGGCTGTGACCTGGGCGGAACCGCCCCTGGTGGTGAGGGTCATGTCTCTAAGAGTAAGCAGATCGCCGGTCAAATTGAGCGAACCGCCGGTGGCGCGAATGTACTTCTTGCCCTCGGCGAGCTCCAGGCGTACCTCCTCTGGTGTGGCCGTGCCGGAGACAGTCGGTGTTTTGAGAGAGCCGGAAATATTGAGGTTGGCTTCTTTTACTTTTCCTGAGGCCTTTATGCCGGACATCTGCGGTACTTGCATCTTAAATGTCGTTAGTACCAGAGTCAGTTTGGAGACATCGATGTGGCTTCCCGATGCGGTCAGATTCATGCCAGCGCCTTTTATCGGCACGCGCCCGGTGAGGCCGAAAGAGCCGCCGTCCATGATGCCTGTGACATGATCGAAAACAAATTCTCTGTCCGTGATGCCTACTTTCCCATACAACTTGGTGATATTGAGCGAGCCGTCGCTTAAACAAAAGTCGGCGTTATGCAAAGTAAGCTCGATGTCCTGCCTGGTCGACGATCCATTTCGCTGCAGCGCGGCTTTGAGATCGGCCAGTCCGCGCAATTGCAATCGCGCTTTGGGCGGCACCGTAATGCGCTCAGCCAGTTCTTTGAGCGCCTGCTTAGAGCTGTTCATGCTGTTGGATATCTTGCTCAAATCAATTGAATTGCCTTCGAGCAAATATTTGGAAACCCTGCTCTTTATGTCGGTGTTTCCAGTTATCGAAACTTTGCCGCCTACTATGTCAGTTTTTGCCGAGACGATTTCCAGTTTTTCTCCCGGCACCACATGTATGTCGCCTTCCAGAACGGACGTGTCGGGTACACCGGCATAGATGGCAAAGCGCGCATTGTCGGGCGCCGCCTCCTGCAAAATATCGCGCAAAAGAAGCCCGCCGGCGTTGAATTTGCTTTCAATCTCGGTGCGATTTTTGACGTTTTCTATATTGACTATGATTTCGGCTTTGCCGGTCAGTCTCTCCGGATTGATGCCATCGAGAAGCATCAAGGGAGACAGGGCTGATTTGTTTTTGCCCGAGGGCGCGCCCAGTAACTTATTTAAGACCTTCAAGTCTTCGACTTTGCCGGTCAGCTTGGTTGCATAGTCGCCACTCTTTCCCTCGGCGCGATTGAAGTGCCCGGTCGATACAAGATGGATGCCCGGCAGTTTGAGATTGAGCTCTTCCCAGGCAATTTTGTTTTTGTCGAGTATTACCTGCCCTTGCGATTTAGCAGTCGGTGTTTTTATCGTCCCCAGTTGCGGATCTTTCAGCACCAAACCTTCGGCTTCCATATTGGCGGCCATTTTGATGCCCTTGTCAAGGGTGCCGTCACCCTTGAGTGTCACATCGAACAAACCGCTCAAGTCACGTGTTTTTACCTGTACCGCGTCTTCCGGCTTCATGATGAAGGAAGCAAGGCGGAGCGCATCGTCAGGGTTTATGCGCCTGGCAAGCAGTGCGATTGTATAGTGATTGCTTTTCCAGTCTTCGATGGCACCAACGCCCAGTCCATCCACTTGCACTTCCGTTTTGTAGTTAGGCTTTTTCATCTCGAATGAAAGGAAAAACGGCTTGCTCACTTTCTTTTTCGGCCAGACAAATTTCAATTGCACTTTGCCAAGATTGATGCTGCTGCGGTAAGCCGGCGGTGCGGCCATGTCGGTCAGGTGAACGCGGCCTTCATTGATTTGCAGGATACGCACATCGGGACCGAATCTGATCAGGTCTGCGAAATTCCAGTCGCCGTTTTGTTCGCGCGTCAGCCAGAATTCAGGTTTGCTGAAGTCCAGGTGGTGCAGCTCGACATCGCCTTTGAGCAGCGGTCTGAAAGCAACCCCAATCTCCGTTCGCTGCGCGCGCAAGAAGGGAGCATCGTTCATCTCATCTACTTCGACTTTGTTGGTGGCAATGGCCAGACCGTTAAAGCCAAATCGCCAGCTTATGTGCCCCAGTCTCACTTTTCTGTGAAACAGTTGAGACAAAGCCGTCTCGAATTGCGGCTTGCACCAGTCGGCATTGAGCGCCAGAGCGACAGCCGAAATCAAAGCAATGGAGACTACCCAGAAGATCATGAACTTGATAGCCAAAGAGCGTGTCGCCAATTTCTCCGCACTGGTCAAGCGCGGATCTTTCTCTTCTTGGCTGGGTTTGTTATTCAGAGTAATCAACTTCTTAGGCTGGTTTGCAAGCGGCAAGACGTTTTTGTTATCTTCGAAACTTCTCGCCTACTCTTTTGAACCGGTAGAGCCCATTGTGAGCCAGGCGATGCGGGCATTTACCCTTTCAATCGGACCTGAGCCCTTTGGTGAT
>JAYRNY010000596.1:0-7069 GCA_041911975.1 bacterium
CGCGCCCTGCGCGTTTTCAAAAAATATTGTATGCCCGCCCACTTCGTGAAATGAGCGAAAAGGACTGTTGACGCCGCCGGGAATCAGCTCGGCAATCGCCTCTGAGGCAGATCTCGATTTTTTTGTCTTCTCCGCTTCAGCTTGCAGATTGATGATCTTCACTTCTTTTACTTCTTTTTCCAAAATTGAAAGAAGTATTTGCGTTTGGGTGCTACTTCGTTAGCCGCTGCACTGTCCAGATCGCTGGGTAGCTCTACTTGCACATTGGTTTTTGCGTGAAAAGCTACATTGGTGTCGGCGTGCTGTATTCCGTTGTTGTCGGCAACTATCTCCAGGTGGTAATTGCCTGGCATTAGCTGAAACTTTGGCGTGTGGAAAGTAACTTCCTGCCCTTTAGTATCAAAAACCTTCACTGTGATGGCGCTATACGGGCGACTGGTCTGCACCTCTACGTCGCCGACATAGAAGTTTGTCATCGTCCAGACGAAGAATGTCCCCAGGGCGCCTATTATCGGCAATGCCGTAACCATTATCGCCAGAATATCTTTCGTGCGTGTTGCGCTGCCTGGTTGGGCCGTTGTGGTAAAGACTTTCTCTTTAGGTTCGAGAGTCTGGTTTTGCCCGCTAGCAATAGGCTTGGTTTCTGTTGTCTGAGGGCTCATAAATGGGTCTTATCGGGGAGGACGGCTCTAAATAGATAGAGTGTTGTCAATAGCGCCATTGGCTGCCAAGCATCATAACAATATCGAGCCCCTCAATCCGAAAGCTTCGTATTTTCTAAGACCTGTCTTTACATGGAAACGGGCGTTTTAGCAGAATTTAAAAAACAGAATTTAGAAATCGAATTTTTTGAAAGCCTTGCTGAACTGCTCTAGTGTTTTTCGGTCTGCATCGGCTGCGGCCTTGTTGTTCATTTTTGTGTAAACCTCAAGGCGAAACTTGTAGCCTTCGCGGTAGCGCTTGGCGATGCTTACGGCTTTGTTGGCATCGGCAAGCGCTTCTTTGGTTTTGCCCAGGGCGAGATAAGCTCTTCCGCGGGCTATGTAATACTTCGACGATTTGGGCTCTACGGCTATAAGAGTATTCAGGTCTGCGATTTGCTCTTTCCTTCTTCCGAGATTTTCATAGCAGCGTGCTCTATAGATGTAATACCGGAGAATTGGTCCCCCTTTGATAAGTTTGTTGAGATCTTCCAGAGCTTCTTTGTACTTGCCTAGTTCGACAAGAGAAAATCCGCGCGACCAGAGGATGCTTGTCGAAGGTCCGAAATATTTCATGGCTACATTGGCATCTTTGATGGAATCTTCGTAGCGTCTCAGGTTGTAGTAAGCATCAGCCCTGGTTACATAGGCACTGCCGTCGCCCGGTCCAAAGGCGATAGCTCGGTCGACCTCAGCCAGCGCGGACTCATAATGATCCATGCTGCAGTGCGCCGTGGCGCGCGCTATGAGAATGTCACGACTGAGAAACTCCGGATGCTTGGCTTGATCCAATCGTGTTTGCATCGAGCCTATTAGAGTGTCTGCACCGCATCTTTCGTCGCTCACGTGCAACGCATGATTGGCACGTTGAAATGCGCGGCCGAACACGCCGATGCCGTGGAACAATGAAGCCAAAGCCAATTCAGAGCGGGCGTCCTCCGGAAAGCGCACCAGTTCCTTCTGCAGTGTTTCGAGTGCAAACTTGGTGTTGATGCCCATCTGCACTCGGTGCAGGTAGAACCAGGGCTCGGGCACTCGTGTGTTTTGTACGATCTTTTGATACATGTATGCTGCTTGCCCGCGGTCTGTGGCAGCCATGTTTTCAGCAGTATGAACGGCGTCCCACTCTTGTTGCGTGGAGAGTCCGGCAAATTTGTAGACTCCCATTGTCCGATCTGAGGAAGAGACGATTGTTTCTATCGTGTCGGCCAAACCGCTTTTCTGCAGATACTCCAGCCATTTCTTTTCGTTGTCAGGATCGATCTCCTTGCGCAACAGTGTGCGATACATGAGCGCCACCTGGGCTTTGGGTTGCAGACCTGCAAAACGCTTTCGATAATCAGGCAGGCGCGTCAACCCATCGTACAGATCGAGGACCGCAAAGGGTGACATCGTACTCAGTCGAGCATTCCAAAACTGCGTCTCTGCTTGCGTAGGCTTGCGGTTGAGAAGCAATGAATAAGCATCCATAGCCAGATCGGCTGGTTTTTTGAGCGCTTGTGCCTGCGCATCGAGCGCAAACGTGTTCAATTGAGTACCCGTGGACAAAGACAAGCAAACGCAGAAGAAGATTATGCGCTGGCGCAATGAGCCGCCACGATGAGGGAGCGCCCTGCCGGAGAGCTTATTGCTCGATGACTGCTTCAACGTTGTATGCGCCCTTCTTCAATCTTTGCACTCCCACCACGACCGAATTGTTGATGCCACCAGGAGTAGTGACGAGCATATCGTTGCCGCGAGATATTCGCAGAACTTCCGGCGTGTTGTTCATGAGTCTGACGCTGACACGGTTGTTAGTGCCCAAAACCTTGATTATGAGCTTGGATAGGTTGTCTCTGCCCAACTCTCTGGGATCTTGCTGCACTTCCGCGGCAATCACATCCACGGTGGCGGAGTTGCTTCGCATGCCTGCCGTGCCTACGCAGAAAGAATGGCTTCCCGGTCTAACGCCTCCCGGCAGGAGAGCCTTCAGTTGAACTGGTGAGGCGGCAATTATCCTTGCTTCTTGCAGTCCGTCAATCAAGATCCTGTTGTGGTCTGCGTGCCCGTCGAAATTGTGTCCTTCGATGACCAGCAAGGATTGCGGAGTGACCATCGAGCTGATTTTGTCGATCTTGGGTGCTTGCTGTTCGTAAGATGTCGTCAGCGGCTGCAGGATGTCGACGATATAAGAGGCAAGTTCCGGCCGCTGAGCCAGGCTGACATTGAGCGAGCGTCCTGGCGTGGCGTCTTCCGGCACCATATATAGTGCCTGCCCTCGCCCGTCGGTGGCCAGCGCTGCACCGTTGAAGCTCAATTCAACTGATGATTCACCATTCTTGTCTTTGTCAATGATGGTGGTAGTGAGAAACTGCCCGGCAACGGCTTTCTCCGGGGCGACAACGGTCGCCGACATACTCGGTTGTCTTGACTGCGGTGCGCTTGCCGGGCTTTCCCAGGCGGCCTGATTGCTGGGCATGGTGGGAGCGCTTGAAGTTTGACCGGGAAGCCGATTGGCATCAGGGCGAGTTGTCGAAGTGTTTATCGCAATTTTTTGCGAAGGTGAATCCCAGGCTTTGCTATCGATTTCCGGAGCTTGCGGTTTTGTCCGGGCTGCGGAGCCAGGTTTGATCGCACCTTTTTCGACATCTTCTTTCAAGGCTGCTTCTGTTTTCGAAGTGCCTGTCTCTGCTTTTGGTGAAGAAGCCTTTGAATCATCGCCGCCTTTCGCCGCAGCTGCTACAGGTGCATCCTCTGAGTCATCGGCGGCGCCTTTCAAGGTCTCATCTTTGGTAAGAGAGCGATTGGTCGATTCTTTCAGCACTTTGGCGGTGGCTTCGGCAATTGCCTGCGCCGTCATCTGCGCGCGCTCGTCCTTCGCCTTCTGCTCTTCTTCTTCAGCTCTTTGCGCAAGCAGTTTTTGGCGCTCTTCAAAAGCGGTGAGGTCTCTCTTGTATGCGACTACCCGTTCAGTTACCAGAATCGGCAGCGCCGCTAGAGACTTTTTTTTTACGTTGTCCTCCGCAGTCGGTGCCGTTTCACCAGCAGCTTCACTCAAGCAATCGGAATCGATTGTTGCGGCAGCCAGTTGACCGAGCCAGAAATTGACGTTGGATTGCGTTTGAATGTCAAAACCTGCTTCTATCGGAGAGCGCCCGGTGATGACGACGACGAAGTTGCCTATTCTCTTGCCGTTGGGAGCGGTTTTGTCTTTGCACTTGCCGGCAATGGTCAAATTGAGAAGGCCATTGACGCGTTTTGCCCAGACCGCCGTGAGTGACCCAGTGCCGTCTGCGAAACTGATTTCGCCTGATGCCCAGGATTCCGGCGTCAGCGCCCTGTTGAGCTGGCGCTCTTCATCGGCAGAGATGATGCGATTGAACGTGAGGTCTGCATTTTCGAGTGAGCGGGAGAGAATCGTTTGCGCTTGCGCAATTACTGCTTGTTGATTTGCTTCCTCCGTCAGCTTTTGCACTTGCTCGGGGTCTTTCAAGGCTTTGGAAAGGTCCTTCAAAACGCTTATCAGCGAGGCATCCGGCAGGAAGACGGGAGCCTTCTCTTCTGTGGCAACCTTTTCCTTTGCGTCTGATTTTTCTGCAGCCGCTTCAGTCTTTGATGGAGTTTCGACTTTTGCTTCTGTCGGCTTGTCTTCTTTCTTGGTGCTCGCGTCCTGGGCAGTTTCTTTGCCCTTCTTCTTGTCGCCCTTGGTCTCCTTCACGACTGCCGGTGCCTTGTCTTTTTTTGAATCGGCTGCCGGCGCAGCTTCTGCCTTCTTTTTGCTGTCGGCTTCTTTAGCAGCATCCTTTTTATCTGCGTCTTTCTTGTCGCCGTCCTTCTTGAAAAAAGACAAAGCTATTTGAACCTTATCTGACTGGTGGCGAGAGGATTTGTACTTTGCTTCGGCAGGCTGATGCGGCGCAATTAGTGACACCGTTACTGCCAAACAAATGGAAAGCGCTGTTCTGTTCTTGCTTGTAATTACGCTCATCTTGCCCCTTCTATCTCTTCTATTTTGCTGTGCCGAAAATGTCTTCGTACACTCCCAAAGTTTCACCAGGTGTCAAACCGTATCCCACGTAATGTCCGTCCAGCCAGATCTCGAAATGCAAATGCGGGTATTTTGCTTTGCCGGGCAGGTTCTGCCCTGTGCCTGAAACGCCGATGTACCCGACCACGTCTCCTCTGTTCACGAAGGCGTCCTTTTTCAGTTTTGCATTGATTTTATCTACATGAGCATACCGCGTCACCATGCGGTTGCCATGATCAAGCCAAACCTGGCAACCTCTAAAGAGGTCTTCATTGTGGTCGGAGGTGGTGTGATCCCTCGCGCACTGGCTCATTACGCGGTTGAAGGTAGGCTCGTCCATATCCTTAAAATTGCGGTCGATGCGAATAATCTTGCCGCCGTCGGCAGCCAGTGCCGGAGTGCCCATTACAACCTTGTTGCCGGCGCCGTTGAAGAAATCGACTCCGGCATGTATGCCATATCTGTACAGGCGCCGGGCGCCGGGAAAAACGCCAAGGTGAGACGGCAGCTGACCTTTGGGCACGGGGATGCCGATACCGTCCAGGCGGGGGTCGAAGCTGCGCCGATGAATCTCTGCGCCGGGCGGGTCGGCCGTATCGAGCTTGCGAGTTATCACTCGGTTCCCATTTACAACCACAAACCCGTCCTTGACCGGGGCTAGACCCCTGAGGTCGCTGTCCTTTGCCAAGGCGAAGTGGCTGGTGTGCCCGGTTTTTTTGTCGATGGAAAGAACCCGATTGTTCTCGCGCTCCACAACGTAGACAACAGGCAAGCCTGGGGCGGTGATTATTCGTGAAGGTCTGAGACGCGCGTGCCCGGGCGCGTGATAAGCCAATTTGAGCTGGCGGACATTGGCGCGCGAATTGCCGCTGAATTTGGAGATGCTTCCACTCTTGCGCAATAGATAAGTAAGTCCGTCATAGGCAATTCCAATACCGTCGCCCACATAGTAGTCGCCGCGGCGCACTTGCCAGGGCATCACTTCTCGGAAATATGGGGTCAGATATTTTGAATTGGGCGCACAAACCCAGATATTATTGCGCTCCGGATCAATGAGGATGATGTCTTTTCCATTGAAGGCCAGATCTACATAATCCGGATCGGGCGAACCGGTCAGCCAAATATTGGCTCGATACTGGCGCCATGTGCCGCTTTCTATAAAATATTCAAAAAGGTCTCCGGCTTTTGACAGAACAACAATGGATTTTCGTAGCGGCACGGAAATCATGTTGTTGAATTCCTGAACCGGAATTTTTTCTATCGTCGCTGGTGGATGGCAGTCTTTCAAATAGGCGTGTCTTGGCTCACCGGCAGTCGGTTGAGTCCATTCCATGGACCACAACTGCTTGGGCCCCAGGAAGTAGAATTTGCCGTTTTGCGTTACCACCGCTGATGGTGTCACCGGCTTTCCTTGCTGGTCTACGAGAGGGACAAAACTGCCCTTCTCTTTCGGAGCCTGTTTTACCGTCGGCGGATGAGGCTGCAAAAGAACGTTGGGTGTGGGTTCCGCACGAACGGGACTTTGCGCCTGGCGGGTGTCTGTCGCACTGGCTTCTGCTGTGCTCTGTCCGGAGTGCGTATCACGTCCTTCATGCCTTTCATGAGTAGCTGCGGTTCTTACAGGTCTGGAATTTCTTTGCTTGAGCGGCGAACTTTCAACAGTGGGCGAATTTTGCGAATTCTGACCATTTTGTACAACTCTGGGCTCGTTGCCAGACACCGATAAAGAGCGGCAGAACACAAAACCGACGACCAATACCGCAATGCCTGCGACAAAAGGGACGCGGCTCTTTCCGGAATCGAAAGTGCCTGCGTGATTCTTTTGTTCCGTCATTGTCGAGTGAGATTGCCTGTTCGAAATATTGTGATGACTATCTTTGTGCAGGCGTCGGAGAATTGATCACGACCGAATCGCTGATGAACCACTTGTCGCCGACCTTTTCAATGGTGTAGTTGACGTTGTAGGTGTCTTCGGCATCTTTAAGAGACTTGCCTGTCGTGTCATCTATAAAACGGCGAAACTCTTTGACCAGTGCAAAGCAAGAATACTTCTTGCCTGGTGTAATTTCTTGAACTTTGTTGACTACCACGCCACGCGATTGCATATCGTAGTATTTGTGCTGTGTCATCAAATATTTGATTGCTCCGGTTTGTTTTTCCAGAGCTTTTCCTGCCAGCACCTCGGATAACTCCGTGGTGACGCGGTTACGCACAGCGGGGTTCTTGATAGCCTGCCAGTTGCGCAGCAGGTCGGTGAATGCATTTTTCAAATTGTCTGAGCTTGCAGCAGACGTCGTTGTGGCAGTCGGTGCCTTGACCGCAGTCGCCGGCTGTCTGACCGGTGTTCGTACTGGTGGCGCAG
>JAYRNY010000597.1:0-3225 GCA_041911975.1 bacterium
CGCCAGTCGCCAATTCAATGAAGAAGACGGGCGCTGCAGTCGAAATCAGAGACAAATGGTGCGTGCTCATCGGAGTCGGACAATTTCAAGATGCAAGCGTGCCACCGCTCAAGTTTGCCTTCAAGAACGTTCAGGCTCTGACGGATGTTTTTAAAAACGTAGGCATAGGCCGGTTTGCACCCGATCATTTAATTGCTATCGCCAATCGAGCGGCGACAAGAGAATCAATCGAAAAGACTCTGACCGACGAATGGCTGTGCAAAAAAGCCCTGCCTGAAGATCTGATCATCATCTATATTTGCACGCGCTACGCCAGAGGCGATGCCGGCAAAGGAGTAGTACTTCTGGCCAGTGACACCAATCTGGCCAGCGCAGGGCAAGATGGAATCCCCTTGAGCTCGCTTCTGTCGAACGTCAAACGCCGCCTGCAATCAAAGCGGGTAATTGCCTTTCTTGATTTGTCCCCGGCCACTCCATCAAAAAACCCTCAAGCCGAAGGCGGTTTGAACATAGACAAAATCGCTGCCAACAGTGGCGTCACTATTTTGTCCGCGACCAAGGGTCTGCAAGAATCGCAAAACGCCACAGCCGCGCCGCTCTCCTGTTTCTCACAATACATAATCGATGCAATGGGAGCTGGAATGGGCACCCTGCCGCTGGCTGCCGTGGCTGGTCATGTTGTAGACGGAGTCAATCAGGATGCCGCCAGTATGCATGGAAAGACGCAAACACCGGTCTTCGTCGCCGCTGCCGATAGTCCTGATATCACGGAAGTGCCGCTGGGGGTTCGCTTGAGGAGCTCGATTCCCGAGAAATCCGTGCATATCGGCCATCCCGTAGACCAGTTATCCATACAACGCCCCGACATCAAGGTCGGCACTCCAGGGCGAATGAGAAAAGCGACCACTCTAATCGCGGCAAATCTCCAGGGCAACGACCTGTACATCGCGCAGGCAGCGGCGGAAAAGGAAACAGCCAAAGCAGTACCTGGTAAAGCGGCAGCGGCTAAGCCTGCGCAAGCGACGACCGCCAAGCCACTGGCCAAAGAAGCCAGCGAGGAAGACGACGACAACGACGATACTCCGCCGCAAAACGTCGACATGGGCCCGTACATGAAGGAAATGAAGAAACAGATTCAATCCAGGTGGACGCCGCCAAAAGGGATGGAAGAAAAAAGAGTCGTTTCCGTATTCTCAATCAGAAGAAACGGCACCATCGAAGATCCAACCATAGTCGAAAGCTCAGGCACGGTGGCAGTCGACGAATCTGCCCTGGCGGCAATCAAGGCTGCTTCACCCTTGCCCAAACTGCCCGCCGGCTCTCCTCAGTTCATTCAAATTCGCTATAAATTCGACTGGAAGGTCACACCGAGCACAGGCGCGGGCAAATAGGTTTTGCCGAGTTTTTGAAGAAAGGCGAATTGCCCGACCGCTGGGTCTTTCAAAGAACAACACGAGCACATTTGGGCGATGTATTATTTCAGATGAGATATTGCTGCCACTACGTAATTACCGCATTGACTGCCACCTCGTGACAGGGTAATTATGAAATTGAGGTATAAGGCCAAATTTTTTTGTTCTGGCACCTCGGCATTGAAGCGGCAGTTACTAAATCCCGGTAAATAGCGCAAAGTCACCCCATGGCAGTTTAGGGCAGGAGCTTTTATGAGCAGAGATGTAGGTAGAGAAGTCCCAAAAGGCGGCGGCGATAAGAGCAATGACGGCTCCGCCCAAATGCATCGTGAAGCCTACGAGAGCAAAGACAAAAAAGAAAAACAGGATAAGAAGGAAGTCAGCGACAAGAGAGAAGTCAAGAAAATCTCTGACAATAAATTAAAGACTGCCGATCAAGTCCTGGATGATTTCTCCAAGTCCAAAAACTGCGAGAACATCAAGTCACATCGCGCTACTCTGGCTGGACCAAACGTAGAGCAGTACTGCAAAGATGGCGCTCAAGCCGCTGTCGACTGGGCGCAAAGCCAGGCCGACAAAGGCGGATACGGCAAACTGATGGCTGGAATCCTGACACTGACCGGACCGCCCGGCGAAAATTCCGTCAAGAACAAGGGCGGATCGCAGACCAGCGGACCGGATCCCAAGAAACAGCAGGGTCCGACTATCGACCCCAACAATTTCTAAGAGCCCCCGATAAAAGTTGGTCTGTCCTCGGGAAAACCTCACAGGCGGTCTTTATAAAGCAATGTTTTTAAGCGCAAAGGCTGACTGACGCGTTATCCAGAAGACATGTGTTAGAATACCGACCTTTGAAACGTTCAACAGGTCAGGATTCTAAGCCGTGCCTAATATCAAGTCAGCTAAAAAACGCGTCCTTGTCGCCGAACGCAATCGCCTTCGCAACAAGACATGGAAATCTGCCGTCCGCACCGTTCGCAATAATGTCGCAGACGCAGTCAAATCGGCCAGTGCAAAAAACGCCAATGAAGCTCTCAGCCATGCTTACGAAGTAATCGACAAAGCAGTGGCCAAAGGAGTTTTGCATAAGAACGCAGCAGCCAGAAGAAAATCTCGCCTGGCCGGCAAAGTTCAGGCGCTCTCAGCCAAGTAGTCGAAATCATAGACAATCAACATGGTCGGCGCTGTAAAGCGTCGGCTTTTTGGCACATGCTTGAAAAGCAAAATTCTCGATCTCTTTCTACTTTTCGGGTCATCTTTCCCCTCAAGAGACATTGAGCGGAGCGGCTTTTCGAGTAATATTGATGGTGTAAATCCTCCGAAATCGAGACGCTGTTTGATTCTTGTCAATCAATGCATTTCCAATCGATATGCAAAAGGAGTCTATGAGCACACAACCTGGCGGTTTGGAACATATCATTAGCAACCAGAAGGCAGCCTTGCAGACGACCGAACTGAAACTGGAGAGCCTCGCCGAACCTGTGCATTTCATCGGCATAGGCGGTATCGGCATGTCGGCTCTGGCCCGGCTGCTTCTTTCTGAAGGCAAAGCAGTGTCCGGTTCCGATAAAGCCCAGGGCGAGATTACAAATGAACTGGCCGCCCTGGGCGCAGATATCTTCATTGGTCATCAGGCGGAGAACGTAGCGGCAGCTGGCAGTCTCGTTATCTCCACGGCAATCGTCAATGAAAATCCTGAGCTGGCAGCAGCACGCGCTAAGAATCTGCCCGTTTTCCACCGTTCACAGATGCTGGCTGCCCTTGGCGCCAAATCGAAAATGGTGGCAGTCACAGGCACCCACGGCAAGACCAC
>JAYRNY010000598.1:0-4190 GCA_041911975.1 bacterium
ATTTTGCACGCCATAATCAGCAGGCAAGATTGTCAGTCCTCCTGATTCAGGCAAAGCACTGCGCTCCGGCAGTGATGAGCCTGTGCCAAATGCGCTTTTGTCGTTGTAAACCTGGGCTTGGGCTGGACTTTGTTCAAAGTCGTCGAAGTGATAGAGATTACCAGTTCCAGTGGACTGTTCAAGTCTTTCAGTCATTGCCGACGGCGCCTCTTCTATTTTGGTGGGGGGGATGCTCCCGATACTAGGGGGCATTTGTTTCAATCACTTTGCACGAGCCCTAGCCCCTGCTGGGCAGAATGCCTCGTATTTCTATTAGAGGATGCTTAAGACTTTTATCTTTTATCAATAAATGGCGGATGATATCCCCCATGGCGCTGCGGGTCGGTTTTCGGCTTGGCAAGCTACCTATATAGCGGTCCTTGGCAGGACCGAAATCTCTTACTCCTTGGAGGGTCTAAACGTGGCCGTAGCTATGGAAAAAGAACTACTTTGCAAAGACTTCCTCGCCAGACCGAAGCAACTGCTTATCGATGGTAAGTGGGTAAATGCTGAATCCGGCAAGACTTTCGAAGTCTATAACCCGGCAACCGAAGAAGTTATCGCCAAGGTTCAAGAAGGCGGCAAGGCTGATGTAGATAAAGCAGTCAAAGCAGCCAGAAAGGCTTTTGAAACCGGCCCCTGGCGCACGATGAGCACCGCTCAGCGTCAACGCTTGCTCATGAAGCTTGCTGATGCCATCGAAGCTCACGCCGACGAATTGGCTCAAATCGAGACCCTCGACAACGGCAAACCGATCAAAGAGTCGCGTTATGTCGACGTTGTACAAACCGTTGAAACCTTCCGCTATTACGCCGGTTGGGCAACCAAGTTGGAAGGCGAAACCATCAACGCCAATTCCAGCTTCTTCACCTACACCCTGCGCGAGCCGGTCGGCGTAGTCGGACAGATCATTCCGTGGAACTTCCCGATGCTTATGGCAGCCTGGAAGCTGGGTCCTGCTCTCGCTTGCGGCAACACAGTTGTTCTCAAGCCGGCAGAACAAACACCGCTTTCCGCTCTGCGCATCGGCGAATTGGCGATGGAAGTTGGTTTCCCGGAAGGCGTAATCAACATCATCACCGGCTTCGGTCCGGACTCTGCAGGTTCTGCAATTTCCGAGCACATGGACATCGACAAAGTCGCTTTCACTGGCGAAGAAAACACCGGCCGCATCATCGTTAAGGCTTCCGCCGGCAACCTCAAGAGAGTTTCTCTGGAACTCGGCGGCAAGGCTCCTAACATCGTATTCGCCGATGCAGACATCGATGCAGCCGTCAAAGGCGCCATCACCGGTATCTTCTTCAACCAGGGTCAAGTCTGCTGCGCAGGCTCCAGACTCTTCCTGGAAAGCAAGATCCATGATGAATTCATGACCAAGCTCACCGAGCGCGTTGCGAAGATCAAGCAAGGTCATGGTTTGGACGAGAAGACCGCTATCGGTCCTCAAGTTTCCAAAGAACAACAAGAGCGCATCCTCAACTACATCGAGATCGCCCAGAAAGAAGGCGCCAAGCTCGCATGTGGCGGCGGCACTCCCAAAGATCTCCAAAAGGGATACTTCGTCGAGCCGACCATCTTCACCGGCTGCAACAACGACATGCGTATCGCTAAGGAAGAAGTCTTCGGACCGGTATTGGCAGTTATTCCTTTCAAGACAGTCGAAGAAGTCGCAGACGCAGCCAACAAGACCACCTTCGGTCTCTCCGGCGCAGTCTGGACCAAGGACGTTAAGAAAGCCCACAAGCTGGCCAGCCAAATCAAAGCTGGAACCATCTGGGTCAACTGCTACAACGCATTCGATCCGGCAGTACCCTTTGGCGGCTACAAGATGAGCGGCTATGGTCGCGAACTCGGCAAGCACTCGATCGACCTGTACACCAACATCAAGTCCGTTTGGGTCAACCTGGCTGAGTAATTAGCCTGCAACCCATTCGATTCTGTTTGATCGAAAAAGAGTAACGAAGGGCGCTGGGAAACCGGCGCCTTTTGCTTGCGTTCGGCGCAATCACTTGTACTCGCGCACATACTGCTGGGGACCAGTGTTTGAGCGTCTCCAGCTCGCCCCGCTTGCCTGTCCTGCCAGTGGTGCCTGGGTCCCATTTCCACTGCCATATGCTCCTGGTGGACCTCCGAATTGATCTGGTGGCGGTCCACCGAAATGTCCCCGTGTTTGCGGAGAGTGAGGATCAGTCACAGGAATTGCCGTCTGCCATTCAATTCCTTGCTGGTGACCGAGGCGGACATGATTATGGTGATCGAGTTCTTGTGGTCGATACCAGCTCAATGCTTGTTTCGATGCGGAGACAAGATCAGCGGCGCTGGCATTCGCTCCCAATTGCACCATCGCGGTTCCGTCCGTACCGAAAAGTCCGGGAGCGACAAAGATGTATCCACTTTTCTTGTTTGCGTTTTTGATGGAGGCCAAGTCATAAGGAGAACCGGTCGTATAGACAAGCTTTCCGACAAGCTGGCCGGACCATGCCAGCGGCGCCAAGCGAGCCGCCAGGCTCTTGCGCTCGTGTTCGTTTTGCCCGCTGACGATTACCAGCGGGCGTTTGTCGCATGCGGCTACATCGACTGCAAGACGGACTGTTTCCACTGACGGGAGTGATTTTGGAGAAAACGCACCGCCTGTGTTGTAGTAGCGGGCAATGTCATTCATTTGCGATGCCATGTCTCTCGAGTCGCGAAATGCCATCTGCGGGCTGCGTCCGCCGCGCACGATAGCACGCCCGTCCGGATCGAGAATTGCAAATATAGTGTTTTCCAGTGGAGCCCCTGGTCTCCACAAAGTCATCAAAACTTCCGCTTCGCTGGCGCTTTCATAAGTCATCATCCGCACGCAAACGAAGTTTCGGGATGCCTGGATAACTTCGGGCTTGGACAGGAACCTCCCATCCATATCTTGCTTGCCCGGTCACCAGATGCCCGGCACTCCCGCGCATTGCGGGGCTGCAGCTACCAAAAGCATCGGCTTATGTGCGACGGCTGCTTCAGTTTGCGCTTGCTTCCATGTCGGAATCCACCCTACCCCCTCAGTCGAATTGGCATGGGCGGGCGCAATTGTCATGCCGGCCATGAGAGCGAGCATCAATATTAATCTCATCGCAGGAGGCTCCATAGCGGTTCCAGTTTTGTATTTATGCAGTCAAGGCGGAAGCGGTATTACGTGCCAACACCGCCTCCGCGATTGCTGCTGACTAGTGCAAGCCCTCGCCTGCCACTTGTCTGTAAGTTAGCAAAACAATGTGGAGACAATATGGATTTGTTCGTCTTCAGGTCGGCTACAATTGGCGCGGAAGAACAAAAGTTGACTCCTGGCAGTGCCCGGCCGACTTCTCTATTCCTTTTTTCGTTCCAGTTTGTTCAAGTTGCCGCTGAACCAGTGACGTTTCAAATCGTAGTAGTTGTCCACTTTTCCGTCATTGTTTCTATCAAGACCGGCACGATAGATGTCGCCTGAAAAAAAGCCGCGATTGAATAACAGTGTCTGATCTGTTTTCGAATCATTGTTGGTATCAATTTTGAGTCTGTTCACCTTAGTTGAGAACCAAGCATAGTTTGGAGAAAACGTTGCATCGGTGGTGCCGTCGGATTTCAAATCCAGCTTGGCATTATTGACGACGCCCAAGGTTCTATCGAACTGAATTGAATACTGCTTGCTGCCGTCTTTTCCTGTTACATCGATCTTGTCGATGTAGCCGAACATAGAATATGAAACGGCGCCTGTTGCATCTGGTTTGCCGTCGTGGTCTCGGTCGACTTCGAAAGCCTGTGGTTTGCCGCTGAAGAATTTGCAATCTGTGATCGAAATCGACGGCGCGCCAAATGCGTTTTCGCGAGCTTCATCGAGCAGCGACTCGGCGGCGATTACAGAACCGGCTACGAATGGCTCGGCTTCCTTTCGGTTGTACTTAGACATGATTCGGGACCTTATCCAACGACTAAGTCGAACTTAAAGGCACGATATTGCAATTATGTTTCACGTGAATGCGGAAAACACGAATAGATGCGGGTCTGCAGCGTTTTCTTAACTTGCCGGCTTCTGGACTATTCTTAACCGGCCGTTTTCCCGAACAACAACGAGGTTTTCATCTCTAGCCTTCAGGTATTCTCGAACTTCACTGCCCTCGGCATCGTACTTCGAGGTA
>JAYRNY010000599.1:0-6580 GCA_041911975.1 bacterium
CATGCTCAAAAGGATTTGTCCCGCGCGTTCGGCGAATTTGTCCGCTAGAAAGCGCGTGTCGTATCCAATCAAAATCGGTTTTTTTGCCGCGTTTTTCTCGTCCAACTTGTATTCTTTTTTGACGTGCATGCCGACTGCATATGCGACGCGCTCGACGTTTTCAAAGGTGAATTGATCCGCGATGATTGCTCTCCAACCATCTGTGCCGAACTTGATTTTTTCGGTCATCTAACCACTCCCTGACTTCAGCAATTCGAGATACTCGCGAACGGCTTGCCAGGCTGTTCCTGCTTGCCAGCGGTTGCGATATTTCTTATCGACCGCGCGGCTGGCAGGCGGCCAAACGCGACTGGGTCTCAATTCTTCGATTGCGTCTTCCGAGTCGAACTGCACGCAGGAGCCGTCTCTGCCGTACAGCCTGATTTCTTCTCGTACTACAGCGCCTGTCGTCGGCAAAAAGCAGCCGGTTTCTTCATCGTATTCGCGCCCGTCCATGCTCTGGAACCGCGTCACCATGCGGAAGCCGTCATATGCAAATACTGCCGTTATCGCCTTCCACTGTCCGTCTTCATCCACCATCTGCCGCCGTTCAACATGGAGCCCGCGCGCCAGGTCGATGCTCCAGAATTGGCCGTCTTTGCGGACTATGGACAATCTGCCTACCCGGTCTATCGCCATGGACTCACCGGCGGCACGGACGCGGCCTTCGGGGTCGTGGACGACGACGCCTTGCTTGTCCGACTCTCCATACGATTGGATATTTCCTTCCTTGTCCGTGCGGACGAAGAAACGCAAATGTCCTTGGTCGTCATAGCGCGTACGCAGGACTGGTCCAAGGGGCGAGCGCACTTCGATGACTCTGCCGAGCGAGTCTTTGATAATGTGAGCACCGTTTTCCAGAGTCTCCAGTCTTCTTCCCGCCGGTAGCATTTGCATTGCCGGCGTGTCGTCGCTGTGGCTGCGCGAAAGAGCCGGACCTATATGAGTGTCGGGCTGGACCGCGGTTAGAGTCTGATTTGAATCCTCAACTTTGTTTGCCGCGCGCAGCAGGTCGTCGGCTGACTCCGCGTGCTGCACGGAGCTGGACATGTTGCTCAGAAGGCGCTGTGCATCATGGGCGTCTTCATCTGCAGCATTCGCATCTTCGTTTGCATAGAGAGCAACTGTCTTTATCTCGTCCAACGAATAGGCGAGACCGCCATCGTCATCGTACTCCTCATCATCGATGGTGGCACTGGCTGAGCGACCGGTGTTGAGCCATGAGTTGAGCATGTCATAGCTGGACGGTCGCACCGTGATCATATCCGCGGACGGTCTGGCGCATTGAATGAAATTTGGGGTCTGTGCAAGCGGCTCAGGTTGCGAGATCTGCAATGGTTGTTGAATCTGCTGCGTGGCGGGCGCTGACGGCGCGGCAGTCGTTTTGTTCGCCTGACTGGTGTTCTCTCTAATAGAACCGGCTTCCAGGGTCAGCAGGTCGGCAAGCCCTTGCAGCGCGCTTTCCGCCAGACCGAAGTTGCGGTCTGGCGCTTGGGTCTGTATGGGCGGCTGCTGCGCATAGCCCGGCGACCACTCATCCGCGACCGTGCGCGGCCTCTGCGGAGGAACAATAATCGAGGGCATTGTGTTTTTGGCAAAGGAAGGCAGCGTCTCGGGCTCGATGACCTCTCTGCCCAGGTCGCTGGCTGCGGCCGACAGGTAATCGAGCAAGGCTCCGGATTCGGTGCATTCTGGGGCTTCCGCCAGGCGGACGCGTTGACCTACATGTCCCATGCCTACGGGCTTTGTTACGGTTGTTCTAACACCTGAATGCGGACCTGCGGCGGCGCTGTTTTGTGGTGGACGGGAACTGAAGCGTCCTTTTGAACGCCCCATTGCTCTGAGTTGATGGCGAGGAAAGCCAGTGAACTCCATACTCAACGCCCCTGCTGAGGCCTCTATACTACTTTAGAAGCATAAGCAGGTCATATTAACGCTTGCTAATCATGAGCGTTTGTCATAGATACAGCTAATTTCCGAAAGGGCGACGCCAGCCGTCGAGCATCAACTTGCTATAACATTCAAGTAGGTTGAACGTCAGGGAATGAAGTCCTTGAGCATATCTGCACCGGTTCCGAGCATGATTTCTTGTGCTGATGAGGCCCTCTTGAAATCCTTCGGGATCTCAAATTGACTGGCCGGAACCGTTAAGTTGTCTGCTTTTAACGTGTCCACCTTGATCGCAGCTGGCCCTTCCTTGTCGAGCAGTTTCATCCTGACGAGCAGTCCACCCCCGTGTGGTGCAGCCGATTGGATGGCTAAGCGGCGGCAAAGCTGTACCGGAATCGCTGGGTTTTTGTAGTAATAGCAGTCAACGTTCGGCGCCGGGGGAACGTTCATGACTTTGACTTTGGTCGTTTCCATCCACAGCACTTTTTCTCGTTTTGGATAGACAGTTTGTTTTGCTTCCCTGGATGTCGCCTGATCGCCCATCTTACTCACACGCGCAAACCAATCTTGCTTGTCATCGTCAAAGTACGTCTTAGCGCCTTCATTCAATAGGATGCTCTGCCATTTTGGCGCGCAGGAGAACTGTACCCAGCCGCCCGCTTTCAATTCAACGCGGGTGGCTGTGGGCGTCACCTTAATTTCGATTTCGCCCAGAATTGGAGTCTTTTGCAGAAAGCGCATGCAGCTCACCATTTTTGCCGGCTTGGATGTGACCGGTTTTGAAGCAGCCGGTTGCGATCTGGTTGGTTGTAAACCGGCCGGTTTGGATGCAGCTGCTTGTTTCACTAAAGTTGTTGACCGCGCCTGCCAATGTGGTTGCGCAATTGCTTCGGGTGCAAGGCACAGGAGGCTCGAGATCATAAACACAGCGGCGAGCATGTGCAGTTTCGAGTGCGCTTGCCGCGGGTTGAAGAACTTTCTCCAGCGCCAGATTCGGCGGAAGGTCCAGATTGTGCCAGGCAAGGCAACGATCTTGCTTTCACCTATTCGGGGCCGGTAATCGATGAAAAATTCCTGGCAATTGTAGCCGAGTCTCTGCGGCGCAATTTGCAGTTCTACGGGCAGAGCCATTCCTTCCGGGTCGACGGATAGCTTCTCCAGCATGGACTTTCTGTATGCTCGCATGCCTGTGTGCACGTCGGTCGTTTTCACTCCGCAGACGATGCGGGCGGTGTGGGCAAAGATGCGATTGGCGATGAAGTGAGTGAATTTCATTGCCGGCGGGCGCCTTTCCATGCGCGAGCAGCTAACGACGTCGGCTCCCTCGTCCATGCGCTTTACCAGATCCGCAAGTGCTTCTGCCGGATAGGTGTCGTCGCAATCCAGTGTCAGGATGTAGTCGCCGCTTGCTTTTTTGAATCCAGCATCCATTGCCCATCCGTAGCCCCGGGGTGGGACCTGTCGAACCACCGTGCAGCCGGTTTCTTCAGCTATTGTGGCGGTCCTGTCCGTGCTGCTGTCAACGACGACTATTTCGGCTTGGGGCAAAACGCTGCGAATGTCGCCGACGACCTTGGCAATCGCGCCCTCTTCGTTGAGGGTGAGCAAAACACAGGTGATCGTTTTTCCTGATTGCATTATGCCTTCTCTTTATGCATGTTCAAAAAGAGCCAAAATGTCCGCACCGCGTCTCGCCTGTCCGAGCTTGTAGAGATAGTCGGCGCCGAGAATTCCTTTGAAGAGATGTGATGCGGTTTCATTGTATACAGACTTGAGTTTCAATCCATGCATCATTTCGTTGAGTGAATTCGCGGAGAAATATCTGACATGATCGAGTTTGAACGAATAGTAGTAATCGCCCAGTATCTCTGCTTCTTGCGCTGTCAGATTGGGAGTGCGAATGACAAGAATGCCGTCGTCGGAAAGAAACTCTTTGAGTATTTTGATTACTGAACGCGGTTTTTCCAGGTGCTCGATTACGTCAAACATCGTGATCAACTGAAAGCGCATGCCGGGAGCGATTGATGCTAAGTCTTCGATATTTCCCTGCCAGGTTTCAAACCCGAATGCTTCCTTGCATTGCTTAATAATGTCTTCGGACAAATCGATGCCGAAGTGTTGAAAGCCCCTTGTTTGAGCGGCTTGGCGAAAGTAACCGAAGCCCGAGCCGATGTCGAGCATCTTTACCATAGATGGATATTCGACCCACCTTTTCGCGCGAGACCCCGCATGGGAGACCACCTGCTCCAGGATGCGTCGAGCCTTTTCCAGCCGCCATTCCATTTGATTTTGTTGCGTGTATTCCTTCATGCCGAAATGGCGATTGTCGGTAGGAGCATAATACTTTTCGTCATAGACGATACTATCTGCGGTGACCGGCCTTTTCGTTTTGGCGTCGACAAGCCAGGCCAGTTCTTCTATTTCGTTGCCGATAACCATAAATGCATCGTTGCCGCTGATTGAATCTGCGAAAATTTTGTTGGCGACCTCTCCTTCCGGTCCGGTGAATGCGGAAAAGTCGACTTCCGCATCAGCCTCGATTGTTTTGCGAGAGCCTCTGTAGAAGGTTGCATCGACGGCATCGAAGAGGCAGCTGATTTTCTCTTCGTCCGGCAGATTGCAGAGGTTTCTTCCATAGAGCTTTTCTGCTGCGATGACGGTGTTTTCGATAAACTCACGTGCTTTCGATTCGTCGATTTCCATGAGGCGGCAGAATCCTTTGCGCCAGTGGTCGTGATCGTCTGCAAATTGCACGGAACCACGGCTGATGAGCAGAACGCCCATGGTGGTTTCGACCCACTTCTGCGCGGACTTTGAGCGTGTAGTCGTATGTCCCGGATTCTCTCTAGAACTTTCGGAAATTTGATCGGCCATTTGAAGTTCTTCGCGCCAGATTAGATGCGTCAGGGGCAAGTATTGATCTTACATCAAAATGAATCCAAAATGCCCCGGATGGCAGCGCGAATAGCTTCGCTCGAGGACCTTCTTGGAGCAAATCCAAGGGCGCGGATCTTGTCGAAGTTCAATTTGACCACCGGCACATCGCCTTTCCACCCCCTGTCGCCGCCGGTGTACTTGATTTCAACTTTGGCTTCTTTCGGAAGAACCTCTTCTATGGCGATGCGGGCAATTTCATTTACTGATATTGCATCGTTGCTGGCGACGTTGTATATGTCGAACTTGCTCTGACATTTTGTGTGTGCAAGCCAGACAGCATCGAATGCATCATTAATGTCCAGGTATGACTTTGTCTGGCTGCCATCGCCAAGTATCTCCAGTTGTGCTGGGTTGCGCAGGAGTTTTTCTACAAAGTCGAGCGCAACCCCATGAGTCTGACCTGCCCCCACGATGTTGGCAAAGCGAAATGCTATGCCGGTCAAATCGAACATGCTGCAATACGCGCATACAAGAACCTCGCCTGCTAGTTTGCTGGCGCCGTAGGTGGAAACCGGCAATAGCGAGCCATCATCTTCACGCAATTCTTCATTGCCCCTCTCACCATACACGCCACTGCCGGATGCGTATAGAAAACGCTTTACTTTATTAATTCGGGCCGCTTCCAGGGCGTTTTGGGTCAAAATTGTCCCTTCGTAAAAGTCTATGGTTGGCTGTTTTACTGCCAAGGCGATATCGGCGTTTGAAGCCAGGTGAATGACGGTCTGGTGATCAGACATCGCTTGGGTGAGCGAATCGGCATCTTTGAGATCGCCGCAGACCAGGTGAATTCTTTCGTCTTTGCACTTTAGTTTGGAATGGTCGGTGTTTTTGGACTGCCTGTCAAACACTGTTATTTTGCCGATTTCAGGCAGATCAAGTAAGCGCTCCACAAATGCGCTGCCGAGAAAACCGGCGCCGCCGGTAATGAATATGTTAGTCATCCACACCACCCAACAATGTGAACGCCGTGTGCAAAGAAAAAAGCGCCTGGTCCTTTTTATCGGGGCTGACGTTGCGGGCCATCTGATCGCGCAGATCTCGATAGAGAGCTGTTCTCTCCGATCTGGTTATTTGCGCTTGAGCGCTTTTGCCAGTCATGTGTCTGGCCCAAATGGCTTCAGCGGAGTTGGAAAGGTGATAGGTATTGGCTACGCGCATGATCATTTCTTTCATCATCGGAGAGCCTTGCTGGGGCGTGGCGGACCCAAAGCGATGTGAGCTGCCTGGGATTGTCTTGCTTGTCGCTGTTGCCCCCGTCTTCGGGGCGGTCCTCTGATTATGCACCGCTATTTTTGCCAGCACTACAGACGGTGGCTTTCCTGCATCAATGAGGCGTGCGTCACCTTCTCGAATGGTGACTTCTCTGTACTTTGTCGTGTCAATTTGATCGAAGAACAATACTTGAATTCGATTGATGCGTTTGAAATGCTGGCGCAGCTCCTTCATCATGAGCAGTGCGGTGATTTTGCAATCTTCATTGCGAGCCTTCGGGTCGGCATAGGTAGAGACAATTACGCAGTTAGCCCTGATAGAAGCATTAACCGGGCGTCCCGTATCGACTAGTTTTGATTTCTGAAGTAGTTGATTGATCTCGGCGGAAGTTTGAGACCGGGCGGCAGGGCACCAACCCGCCCCGGACAGTGCAATTAGCAGCAATATAAAGCCTTTCCTCATACGTTGGACAATATCCTCGAGGATACGTTTTTGGCTGATC